>JAFYMM010000215.1 GCA_017550055.1 Paludibacteraceae bacterium | reverse complement strand
GGTAAGCATTTGCTGGCAATTTCACCCACCACCAACCACCTGCCGATGGAGTAAGAGCCACTTTGCGTGATTCATCCCAATTGCCAAGAAACTCTTGATTACCAAGCATAGCTACTCCCTCCGAAGGCAATACACCAGGCGCATTAAGCATCAACAAGGTTTCGCCTTTTTTCAATCGAGGCAATGCTTTTTCTTCTTTTTGGCGCATTAGGCACTCGGTAAATGCTTTTGTCTCAAACACCGAACGCACTTCACGACGTCCAAATTCATCTTCTACTTCAATATCACCTTCATGTGCTGGCAAATAACGATATTTTGGCGAATCAAGCAATTGTGTATCGTCGGCATTTACTAGTATATATTGATATCTCGTAGCTTTTGATTTTGGCAATTCAAGTTCTGCTGTCCACACCGCATTATGATAATACGACATGGCATGCAACTTATCACCTACTTTTATATATAAATTCTGTCCAAATTTAGTCGGACAATATAATCTAAAAGAAACCATATTAATTATTTATTTTTTTAGACATACGCCTTGCTAAAAACGTCTAAAACTCACTTTTACATTATCCTCCGCATTTTGAGTATCCACAATTGCTACAAACCAAGCAACCTTCTTTCATAACAATTGTATGCTGATGACATTCAGGACATTCCATCGATTCCATTTGTGTGCCATCAGGGATATATTTCTTCAATGCACGTTCTACACCTGCTTTCCAAGTATTGATTGATTCGCTATCTAATTGAAGACTACCCACCAATTTCACCACTTGGTCAATTGGCATACCATAGCGCAATACGCCAGAAATTAGTTTTGCGTAGTTCCAATACTCTTTGTCGAATTTATGAGAAAGTCCCTCAACTGTAGTCTTATAACCACGAGTATTTTTATATTGGAAGTCGTAACGACGATTGCCTTCGTCGTCAGTAGTCTTAATGATCTTACCTTCTGTAACCGATTTAGGCAACAAAATACCCTCTTCGTCATCTGCAATACCTGTAAAGATTTCATAAGGACGACCATCCTTCAAGCCTACGAATGCAATCCATTTTTCTTTTTTATTCTGGAATCGCACAATGTCGCAATTCAATTCTTTAGGGCGTTCATATTCCGACATTGAAAAACAAATACAACGTTTTTCATCTTTTTTCTCGTCTTCTTTTTTCGATACCGACACAAGCACACCCGAACGTGAACCATCACGATAAATAGTACATCCTTTGCAACCTGATTTCCAAGCCTCAAGATACAATTGCGACACCAATTCCTCTGTTGCCGACGCTGGAAGGTTGATTGTTACACTAATACTATGGTCAACCCATTTTTGTACACGTCCTTGCATTTTCACTTTTTGCAACCAGTCAATGTCGTTTGATGTTGCTTTATAATAAGGTGAACGTGCTATAATTTCATCCAACTCTTCTTGTGTATAGTTTTTCTCTGTGTCTATACCATTCACGCGCATCCATTCAGCAAATTTATGATGGAATACGATATATTCTTCAAATGCATCTCCCTCTGGGTCAACAAAATCTACACGAGCATTCACATCGTTAGGGTTCACTTTGCGACGACGTTTATATACTGGCATAAATGTAGGCTCAATACCAGAAGTTGTTTGAGTCATGATACTTGTAGTACCTGTTGGCGCAATGGTCAAGCACGCAATATTACGACGACCATATTTCACCATATCTTCATACAACGCTGCATCTTTCGATTTAATACGAGCTACAAATGGGTTACCAGCCTCGCGTTTAGCATCATACACTTCAAATGCGCCACGTTCTTTTGCCATTTCCACACTCGAACGATATGCTTCAACGGCTATCACGCTATGTACTTCTTCCGAAAATTCAGTAGCCTCTTCTGTTCCATAGCGCAATCCCAAGGCTGCCAACATATCTCCCTCTGCAGTAACACCTACACCTGTACGACGACCTCTCAACGTCTTATTCATAATCTTATCCCACAATTCATACTCAGTGCGTTTCACGATATTATCTTCTGGGTCTGATTTGATTTTTTCAAGAATCTTTTCGATTTTTTCAATCTCAAGGTCGATAATATCGTCCATAATACGTTGTGCC
>JAFYMM010000214.1 GCA_017550055.1 Paludibacteraceae bacterium | reverse complement strand
CTCCATGGCGTCGATGGCGTTTTTGCAGAGATTCTCGATAACCCATTCGAAGAGAGGAGTGGAGATGAGGCAAGTATGTTCGGTGGACGAGTCGTCGATGGAGTATGTGATTTTTTTGGATGTGCGATTGAGCATATATTCGACCGATTGGGCAGTGATTTGGCTTATGTCTTGTTCCGATAGTTCGGGGATAGAACCAATTTTCGAGAATCGTTCGGTGATGGTTTTTAGGCGTTCTACATCTTTATCTATCTCAGCGACAATCATATCGTTGTTGCCGAGTTTAGTTTTTAGGATTTCGTTCCACGCCATGAGTGACGAGATAGGAGTGCCAAGTTGGTGGGCAGTTTCTTTCGACAGACCAGCCCATAGTTTGTCTTGTTCGGCACGTTTGTCGGTCGATAATGCCCAAATGACGAGCGTGAGGAACAGGGCTATTACGGAGAGTTGGAAGTAGGGGAAATACTCTAACATCTTGAGTAGGTTGGAGTTGTCGTAATAGATATATTGACTTGACTTTTCGTCGAGGACGATTTCGATTGGGGGATTGGTGTTTTTGAGGCGTTTGATTTGTTTTTCGTAGTATTGGCTTACGTTGATTTTAGGCTCACGAAAATTGCGGGCAGAGATATAGCGGTCGCGGTCGTCGACAATGATGACCGGGATGTTTTCGTTTTGCTCGATGATGTTGAATATGAAATCGGAGTATTCGTCGTTGAGCAGTAGGCGAGTGGCTTCTGCCCAAATCTCCATTTTGCGATGTTCTTCTCGTGCGAGCGAGGCTGCGAGTTTGTCGGTGAATATCAGCGATATGACAATTATCGTGGCAGCGAATAAGATTAGTCCAATGCGTGACTTCATATTAGTGATTAGTGTATAGTTATTAGTTATTAGTGAATAGTAGGGACGCACGGCTCGTGCGTCCGTCATTTGTTAGCTATCGACCGTTGACTGTTCTAAATATTTATTTGTGCTATGAGTAGTTGTTGATGTGCGAGTGGGAGGTTGGGAACGTAGTGTAAGTTCCAACTGAATTGTAGCGTTGCGAATGGACGCTGTAGTATATAAACGGAAAATTCGGTTTTATTGTATATGGGATGTTGATAAAATGTTTCGCCTTGGTTGAGTTGAGGTCCGTATTGCGAATAGAGAGGCATCAGTGGATTGCCGATGTAGAGGTTGTTTTCGACGGCAAGGAATCGCCATTTGAGCGACAGTTCGGCAAGAAATCCGTGTGCGATGTAG
Source organism: Paludibacteraceae bacterium (assembly GCA_017550055.1). Taxonomy (GTDB): domain Bacteria; phylum Bacteroidota; class Bacteroidia; order Bacteroidales; family Paludibacteraceae; genus Aphodosoma. The sequence goes on along the minus strand of JAFYMM010000214.1, from coordinate 1,122 downwards.
AGTGTATTGGTGCGTCGTTCGCGTTGGTAGCTAAGGATATAGCTGGTGCGCAAGGCAAGAGTGTCGAGTGGGGTGAGTTGCGAGAAGTTGACACCTACGAATGGTTGAGCCGTGATGTCGTCGCACACGCCGTCGTAGGCATTGAGGCGACTTGCAAGGTGGTTGAGCTGGGCATTGCCACCAGCAAAAAGCCATTGGTGGTGGTACTCGCCAGTGAGTAGTAGGCGGAAGGCTTCGCGAGTTTCGGGAGATTGCATGCCTCGCCAGTCGCAAATGAATTCGGCAAAGCCATGGCGAGACGAATAACCGAAGTGAACACCCTGTATGTTAGGCGAAAAGTAGCGTAGCGAGTCGCTGAAGAGATAGTCGGGCAACGAAGTGCGTATGTTGCGCCAAGGCACAAAACCGAGCGAGAGGTCGAAGCCTTGTTGGCGATAGCGGTAGTAGATGGTTGGGCATATTTTTATATCAGTCCATTGAGAACCAAATGGTTGTGTGTATGATGCGCCAGCCATGAGTCTGTGGTTGCCATAGGTCGAATCGTTGATTTCGAAGCCTATTTCGGGCGAAAGTCGCACGCCGAACAGAGTCTTAGATGGGTATGACGGGATGCGACTCTCTCTGTTGTCAAAAAATGTGAGAAAATCTATGTCATACACAAATTTCTGCGCATTGATTGCGCATGAAATCAGTGTTAGTAGGGTTAATATTTTAAGTTTTTGGAGCATAATTATTAAATAAGACAGAATGACATAAAGACATAATCCTTATTTTTTTTCAATATATGCCTCGCTGAAACTAAAGTTTCATCTTAGGCAAATGAATGACATATTTGAAGTTACATTTATTGAATATGTCTTTTGAGTTGAGATTTTTATGAAGTAAAAAGCGAGACCATTATGTAAAGTGGGAAAATATGTTTTTATGTCATTATGTCTAAAAAAACATTTCTCAATTTTCAACTTTCATCTGTATTTTCCTTCGGTAATATCTTCTCGGATAGAGAGATAGCTTTGGTATCGACTTTGTGAGATTAGGTGTTGTTTGAGGGCTTCGAGTACGGCGCAACCAGGCTCGTGGATGTGTGAGCAGTTGCCGAATCGGCAATTTTTGCTTATGCGG
>JAFYMM010000032.1 GCA_017550055.1 Paludibacteraceae bacterium | reverse complement strand
GTACCAGTTAGGAGTCTATCCGTTGTCTGTTGACTGTTGACCGTTGACTTCAAATTTATTGCATGTATTTGAGTTTCGGCATTGTAATTGCGATTGATGAATAGGAGCAACTCTTTGCATTCGTTGCCTACCGAAATTACGTATAGATGTTCGATGTGGTCGAGTTCGCTTATAGCGCGAGTGATGTCGAGCATAGGAGAGAGTTTGACCACCACCTTGTCGGTGATTTGAAACATCTGTGGCAACAACTCCACCACGTCAGGTTGACAGTCGGATATAGATACCAACTTCTCGCCATGATTACCCCTACGCGCTGGGTCGAGGTAAATGAGAAGAGAGGAATTCTGTTGACCGTTCTCTGTTGTCTGTTGACCGTTGTCTGTTGACTGTTTAAGAAACTCCTCCGCTGTTGTGTTATGTACTGTGATATTGGGATTTAGGTGTGTGAAGTTGTGTTGCGCAATCTGGCATAGGTCTGGGTTTAGTTCCACATAATGACTCGTTTGGGTGTACTGCGCAATGAAGTAGCAGTCAATACCCATACCGCCCGTAAGGTCGATATGAGTGAATGGCTCATTGCCCATAAATTCCTTGATTAGTTGGGCTTTGTATTGTGCTGTCAGTTCGCTCGACGACTGCTCAAGCGATAGTTTAGGTGGAAATATTAGGTTGTCACACTCAGCCCACGAAGGTATTTTTTTGACTATGGTTTGGTATGCTGCTATTTGTTGTAATGCATACTGCAAGTCCACTCCCTCAGGCGCTTTGCCTAGTGCGAGTTTATACACATCATCCTTGCGGTGTTGTTTTATATATTCTTTAGTTTTTTGCATGATTATAGTTTTTTTGAAGACAATAATAACATAATAACAAAAATTTATGTCCTTCTGTTTTTCTGTCTTTTAAAGTTTAATATATAAAAGGCATCAATCGCCAGCGCACTTGCGTGCAATATTCCGCATAGCCTTTCAATTCTGCGTTGAGCAGTCGTTCTTCGTCGTTAATTCGGCGTATGATTATGGGTATGTAGGGTAGCATAATGACGAACGACGGCCATGATTCAAGTACCAATGGTATGGCGAGAAACATCACTATCGTAGCTGTGTACATCGGGTGGCGCACAATGCCGTAGAGGCCTGTGCTGACTACGGTCTGATTGTCGTGGGTTTCGATAGTGCGCGATAGCCATTGGTTTTCGCGCATCACCTCTGCATAGATAGCATATCCTATTAGAAATAAGATAGATGCTATGTAGGGGATAGGAGTAGGTAGTGTAGTCCATCCATATCGGTGATTCAGTCCAGCCACGAGGAATGAAGCGATGAAAGTGAGTCCCGACAAAGCCACTACGCCCTTCTGTTCGGTGCGTTCCTCTTTGTTTTTTATGCGTTTGTCGAGTAGGTCGGGAGCATAGATTAGCATCACTGCGCCCATCACCAGCATAGGTACGAAAAGTATTCCCATCATCAACCACCCATGCGACCAACACATCGTGCCAGCAGGCGCGAATATCAATGCCCCAAACATCACCACACCAGCAATATATTTCGTCAAAGCAGATATCAGTAGTTTCATAAATACGCATTTTTGTTTTTCATTGCAAAGGTAGTCATTTTTGTTTGAATATATACTTCTCTTTCCGTTTTTTTTGCGTAATTTTGCTTTTCATTTTTGACATTGAATGGCACGCGTAGCGTAATTCCGTGTGTTCCGTGTTTTCCGTGTGAGATACAAATAATAATTCCGTGAGTCAAACAATAAACATTATGAAAAATATAACCCAAATAGTAGAATCGCAACGCGCCTATTTCCGCACAGGCGCCACGCTCGACATCCGCTTCCGCAAGCAGATGCTTCGTCGATTTTTAGAGGCATTCGAGCAGTGGGAGAGTCGCCTCACCGATGCCCTTTGGACCGACCTACACAAATCCTACGAAGAGGCCTACCTCACCGAAATCAGCATCGTCAAAGCCGAAATAAAAACCCATTTACGTAAACTATCCAGCTGGAGTAAGAAGCGAAGAGTATT
>JAFYMM010000031.1 GCA_017550055.1 Paludibacteraceae bacterium | reverse complement strand
GAAAATAGTGTTAGTTGTTGGGTCATAATAGTGGTCGTAGTCAGTATCTTTTTGTGTGTACCAATGTTCGCTCACAACAGCTAAACCAGGTGCCAATTTCACTTTCATTTCAAAATGTTCTGTGCGCACACAGTTTAGTAATATATATGGATACATTGCTACCACATGACCTAACATTTCAGAGCCTAAATTCATATATGTCATACCTAATCCCACAGTAGGATTTAGTAGATATTGTTGCCAAGGACGTTGTTGTAAAGATGGAAATTCTATACCTAACATCAAACCTGTAGGTGCACTCGGGTCGAGCTTATTGATATGTGGCTGTCTATCTATATAAAAGCCCATAAAGCCTTGGGCTTTAACTGAAAATCTGTCATTGCCTGTTTGTGCAAATTTGTTTGCAGTTTGGTTTTCGGCAAAAATAAGTGTAGCTGATAATACGATTGATAGTAGTAGAAAAATTCGTTTCATTTTTTTGTTATATAAATTTAATAATCAGATGGTGGTGATATTTTTTATTGATAAAATTTCAGTCTGCAAAGTTACAAAAAATTATTGATAAAAATTACCCCCCCCCTATTTTTAACTAATATTAACTCTATTTAAGTCAGTTTAATATAAAATACTCCCTGCTCCCTGCTCCCTACTCCCTATTCCCTATTCCCTACTCCTTGCTCCTTACCTACAACATAGGATAAATATACTATAAATATACCATAAATATACTATAAATATAGGATAAATATACCATAACCTTATGTGCAGATTACCCTCTCTTTCATAGCACTCTTTTTTTTAAAGGGTCTCATGTGTTTTGTGTTTGTTTCTGTTTGAGGTGCTATTTTTTCGATGACGGGTGCAAATGTAATACAAAAATTGCGGATGGCAAAATATGCGATATATAAAAATGCTATTTTTTAAGAAGAAAAATATTCGTAAAAAAATTATATATTGGAAAGATTTTAATATTTTGACTATTAAAGATATAATAATTTTGCGAGAATGTTTTCTTATATAAAAAATAAATGTTATATTTGCACCCCAATCTATAATTATGAATTTTTTTGCCTAAAATAGTGGAATTATGACGCTAAAAAAATCTATTTTTATTGCAATAGTCTTGTTTTTTGTTGCTTGTGGTAATAAGCAAAGGGTAAATGTAGAGATAGCCGATATTGTGTTGTCTGCTCTATACGACAAGGTGGTAAGCATGGATTATGCCAATATTTCTTTGTCGCAGGTCGATAGTCTTATTGATGTTTACGCTTCGGTTGGCGATGATAGGCGCGAGGCTGTTGGTCGATTGATAAAGGGTGCGAAATTATATAGTATCAACGACGACTCTGGGGCTATAGACGAGTTGAAAATAGCCGAGCAGAATATTGCCAACGAGGATGAAATGGCTGGTCGTTTGTATTATTATTTGAGTAGGGTGTTGTCTGTTGACAATCCGTATCAAAGTAGCTATTATGCCAAGTCTTTAGTTGCTTGGGCTGATAGCCGAAGGGATTTTCATCTTTTGGCTTTTGGCTACAAATTATTGATGAATTTAGAGACCAACATAGATTCTGCTGCCATCTATCGAAATAAGGCTGTCAATAATTTTGTGTTGCAAGGCGACACATTGATGGCTGAGAAGACCAATGCGCGATTTGCAATAAAATTCATAAATCACTTAGAGCCTGCTTCTGCGGTGAATATGATATTACCATTCTATAATCGAGTGGGTTATGTGCGTGATGCCGATGCTTTGGCTACTGTCTATTTGGTTAATAATCAGGCCGATTCTGCGCTTATCTATATTGAGCGATTGAGGAGTGCAAAGGGGTTTGAGTTTCAGTATTATAACAATATGGCTGTCTATTATTCTCAAAAGGGCGATTTTGAGAAAGCTTTGGCGGTCTATGATTCGGCATTTAATATTTATCAGCAACAGGCAAGGCAAATATTGGACGAGCAGATTGCTCTTGTCAATGGCGAATATGATAAAAAGCTCTACGACCAACAGATTGAGTTACATCGCTATCGCACCATATTGTTGTCGTTGGTTTTTGTTTTGCTCGCAATAGGTGCTATTGCTTTAATTATTTGGCTTGTACGCATCATTCAGCGCAATAGGCTCAAGAATATGGAGTTGAAACAAGCAAAAGAGGTGTTGGAGGTGAAGAATGAGGAATTGGTAGATATTACCAAAAAGCAAACTCAGAAATTGTATGCTGTGTCGGATGTTTGTAAAAAGACATACGCCTCTATTGTTCTGGCAAATCCCGATATGGTGAAGGTGATTAGCCGTTCGTTGTATGAGAACCTGAATGCTACTTATCCGCAACTTTCCAATATGGATTTCACATATATGTTCCTCGATTTTATTGGTCTTAATTCCAAAGAGATATGCACTATTTTGTGTGTTCAAGAGGGTACATACTATTGCCGTAGGTCTGCCATAAAGAAGAAATTAGGCACCGAACTCAATTTGGATATTGATGGATTGTTTAGTCAGTTCTTCTTGGGCGATTTGATTGAAGGCGATGAAGAGTAATGCGTAGCAATAGTTTAACATTTAAATGCTGAGCCAAAATTTGTATTTTGACTCAGCATTTCTTTTATACTCTTTTATTTTTGGGCAAATGCTCTTTCAAGGTCTTGGGATATGTTGATTATAAAGTCGCCCATCTTTTCTAATTCGTTCACTATATCCATGTAGTAAACGCTTGTTTGATAGTTCTTTTTGTTTTCTTCTATCTCTTCTATTTCAGAGTCTCGGAGTAGATTGCGCAGGCTATTGATGCGGTCTTCTGCATTGTAGGCATTAGATATTTCAACTAAAGTGCCTTTATGGGCTGCAGTTAAGTTAGTAATCATTGCATCGTAGGCATTATCAATACATTCTACCATATTGTCAAGCTTTTTGATAGTCTCTAAATCGAAAGTTTTCTTATGTATATTTCGGCGTGATAGAATGCGACTAATAGCTTCGCCTGAGTCGCCAAGTGATTCTAATTCGCCGATAATCTTGTACATAGCTTTGATTTTAATAGAGGTGTCTTCGCTGATGCCACTTGCCGATACTGCATTCAAGAAGGCAGCAATTTCATATTCGATTCTGTCCGAAATCTCTTCGTATTTAACCAATTTGCCTCGTAGTTCTTCGAATTTATCTGGATTGGTTTCTGTGATAGCCGATTGAGCATATTTAAGTCCATTCCTTGAGATTTGGGCAAAGTGGATAATTTCATTAAATGCTTGTTCTGTAGCGAGTTCGGGTGTGGTGATAGGTCCTGCTGAGATGTATTTGAGGCGGAATGCTTCGTGGTCTTGATTCTTAGGTGTTTTTATTATCCATACCACGCATTTTTCAATCACTTTTGTAAACCAAATGAGTATGAATGTATTTATGGTGTTGAACAGAGTGTGTAGCATTGATAGTCCGTATAGAGCTGCAACACTGCTTGCTGTGTTAGGCGCAGTTACCGCAAATCCCTCAGTAGCAGGATTAGGCAATCCAAATAGTTCGATGATTAACCCTACAAGTGATAAAAATGGTTTGAAAAGTGCCAATGCCCAAATCACACCAAATACGTTGAATATTGTGTGCGACATAGCTGCACGTTTGGCTTGTGTGTTACCAACCGATGCGGCGATATTGGCGGTGATTGTAGTACCAATATTTTCACCGAGCACCATAGCGCATGCCATGTGGAAAGGAATCCATCCCATACTGAGCATGATGAGGGTGATTGCCATAGTGGCTGATGACGATTGAAGCACTAATGTGAGGATTGTACCGAAAACAAGGAATATAAGCACAGAGCTGAAACCATAGCTTGCCCAAGTTTTTACAAACTCCAATACTTGAGGTGTTTCGTTGAGGTCGGGTACTGACTCTTTCATGAACGAAAGTCCAAGGAAAAGAAGACAGAAACCTACGATGAGTTCACCTATGTTTTGTCGTTGGTTTTTCTTTGAGTTAGAGAATAGGAAGCCGAATAGCATCAGAGGAATGGCAAGTATAGAGATGTCGGCTTTGAATCCGAGCCAAGCAACAAGCCATGCTGTTACCGTAGTGCCGATGTTTGCTCCCATTATGACACCAATGGCTTGAGAGAGTGTGAGTAACCCTGCATTTACAAAGCTCACTACCATTACGGTTGTGGCTGATGATGATTGAATTAAAGAGGTGATACCAAGTCCTGTTAGTACTCCTTTGAGGGGATTGGATGTCATGGCTGACAAGAAACTACGGAGTTTGTCGCCAGAGGCTTTTTGAAGGCCTGAACTCATAAGGTTCATGCCATAAAGGAACATGCCTAATGCTCCTAATAGTGTGAAAATTTGTAATATACTCATTTTTAGTATAGTGTTTAGTGATTATAGGTAGGGACGCACGGCTCGTGCGTCCGTTTTGTTGTCAATTTATTAAATAAATACTGTAGAGAATGAAGCTTATAAACATGAATGCACCGCCAAGTTTGCCTATTTTGCCTTTGAAGCCAAATAGGAGTGTGAGTATGGTGGCGGCAATCATAACAATATAGTCAACATAGGTGATGCCTGCCGAGGTGAGAGGCATTACTTGTGAGCTTACTCCAAGAATGAGTGTGATATTGAATATGTTAGAGCCAATGATATTGCCTAAAGCCAATTGGGTGTTTTTCTTTATGGCGGCGGCAACAGAGGCTGCAAGTTCGGGGAGTGAAGTGCCACAAGCAATGAGTGTGAGGGAAATAATAGCATCGCTAACACCGAATGATTTTGCTATTTGTACTGCATTGTCAACGAAAAAGTCGCAACTTGTGATGAGTACGGCAAGCCCTCCAACCACTTTTATTGTGGCAAGCCAAAGTGGTGTTTTTTCTTCGGGAGTTTCTTCGGTGGTGGCGGTTGGTGTAGCGCTATTTTGCTTGTCGCGGCGGAATGAGTACCACATAAAGCTGATGAACATAATTAGCAGTAATGCACCATCAATGCGACTTATAGATGCCGAGTTTCCGTTGAAAAAATTGAAAGCAAAGAGCATTAGAACTACTGAAACGCCTATACATAGAGGTATTTCGAATTTCATGTTCTCTTTGTTGATGGCTATGGGGAAGAATAGGGCGGTGACGCCAAGAATGGCTAATACGTTGAAAATGTTTGAGCCTACAACATTGCCTATGGCTACATCGGCATTGCCCTTTAATGCTCCAATGAAACTAACAACGAGTTCGGGCATAGATGTGCCTATGCCTACGATAGCTGCTCCAATTACGAAATCTGAGACTTTGAATTTGCGGGCAATAGAGACTGCGCCCGCAACCAAGAAGTCGGCACCTAATACGATGCCAACCAAGGAAATAACGAGAATTATATATTCCATTGTTTTTTATTATTTAGTTTGTGTATATGCCGAGAGAAGCATTTCTGAAAAGTGAAATGCTTGATTTGCAACAACAAAACTAAATAATAAGTTTGCCAAAACTAATCAATCGGAGAATAGGTTTGGTGAGGCAGGAATAATGGGTTTGGGAGTTGTTTTGTATAGAATTGATAACGCTGGCGTTAAGGATTTTACCAGCTTTGATGAATAGATGATTTTGACGATGCCCACTATTAGCTCTTTGTGACGAGTTTTGTAGATGCGATGTGCTGATAGGGGAAACTTGTCGTGAGCAATGTAGGGCAGAGTCGAAAATCGAAAAATCGGTGTGTGTGGTTACAAATTCAGTGGTCAAGTCCTCAACCGAATTCTCTATGTCGATAGAATCCGATTTGCCCATACCATCAATAAAAGCAAATGCAATTATGATGAGAATTAGATATTTAATAAAACCTTTCACTCCGATTTAGAGGTCTTTTGTAAAAAATATTCTCCCATAATAATTTTGTATGCAAATATAATACATTTTTTTGAATGTAGAGGTGTTTTTTTAGTTGTATTTTTGTTGTAATAGTAAATATTTTCTACATGTCAATATACACTCTCATTGTATATTTTTCGACCTTACCCTCAAGCAAGGTTCAAGCAAACTGCAAGCAAGAAAACCGCCACAAAAAATACACATTCTTATTGTGTGTTTTGTGTGGCAGTTTTTATCTCTCATTATTTATATAGTTTTTTGTAGTTGCAGAGTTTGAGTTTTCCGTCGGAGTCGCGGAGGTGCATTCCGTTGCCTTTGCAGAATTTCCAAACCTTGCAGTCGGCACATTCGTCTTTCTTCATCCATTCGCGATTGCGGTATGGTTCGAATTTGTTTTCCCACACTTCCCAAAAGTCGTCTTTGTAGATATTGCCTTGGTGGTAGTCGCTACGGATGCTGGTGCATGCTGATATGCTACCATCGCAAAGCACTGAGGCTATTGACAAACCAGCTTGGCAGGTGTAGTAGTGGTCGCGCACTTTGCCCTCGTATTCGCCCAAGAAGCCTTCGCAACTGAATGAGGCGTGAATCTTTTTGGTTTCGCGCATGCGCACGATGAAGTCAAGTAGCCCACGGAATTGTTCGTCGGTTATTTGTAGTTCGGGGTCTTTGCCACGACCTGATGGGAATATGGTGAACAATCGCCAGCGTTTCAAGCCTATTGATACGAGAAAATCAGCCATTTTATCGAGATATGGGTAGTTGCGAGGGTTGACGCATGTAACGACGTCGAATGCCAAAGTAGGCTCGGCAATCGCCAATTTTATGGCTTGCACAGCACATTCAAACGACTTAGGGTTGCCTCGCATCCAGTTGTGGTCCTCCTCAAATCCGTCGAGACTGATGGTCAATGAGCGCAAACCGCTATCCATAAGCGAATTGAAACGCTCGGGAGTCATGAATAGTCCGTTTGACACCATGCCCCAAGGGAAGCCTCGGCGGTAGAGTTCGAGTCCGCAATCTTCAAGGTCTTTGCGCATCAATGGTTCGCCACCCGATATGATTATCAATACTTTATTAGGATTGACGTGGGGTGTTATGCTGTCAATTACTTTTAGGAAGTCGCTGAAGGGCATATCTTTTAGCCCAGCAGTGGCGGTGCAATCGCTACCGCAGTGG
>JAFYMM010000213.1 GCA_017550055.1 Paludibacteraceae bacterium | reverse complement strand
TACGCTTGGCGTAGGTGCAACGGGCGCTGATGCAACGGGCGCTGATGCAGGCTCTGCCTTAGGCTCAGGCATTGGGGGTGCAACAGAGGTTGTAGGGGTGTTGTATAGCGAAATCATCTTACGGCTCGACTTCTGACGCACGGGGATATCCTCGATGTCAAACAAACCACCACCTCGCGCCACCTTTGGCTCTGGCTGTGGTTCAACTGTGGGCTCAGGCTCTGGGGCTACCACCTCCACAACAACAGGAGCTGGCTCAGGAGTAGACTCCACCTCGGCAACAGGCTGTGGCTTCTCCTCTTCGCTTAGTCCGAGCAGAGCATCAATGTCGAGTGCATCGTCAAAGTCGGCAATGGGATCGTGCACGGGCGCACTCTCCTTCACAGGCTCGCTTGGTGCTTCAACCTCGGCGTGCGCTTCGGGCTCTGTCGCCTCTTCCTTGACCACCTCGGCTTGCTTCTCAGCCTCTATCTCATCGCCGCCCATGTCAAGCAGCGCATCGTAGAGTCTACGTAGCTCGTCGAGTGCCAAATCACGCTCGATGCGAGGCACGCTACCCTGCTTAGCCCAACCGTTTACCAATGTCGCCAAACGAGCGACTCTCTCCTCAATATTTTTCACTCTCATTGCGCAGATGATTATACATGTATCTATAACGTATCAAAGGTAGTAAAAAAATGTGAAAAGTGCAAAAATATTTTTTTTGAAATGAGGAATGAGGAATTAGTAATGAGTAATGAAATTAGGGAAGATGGGGAGTTTAGAGAGTTTAGGGAGCTTAGAGAGTTTAGGGATAGCGCTATCATCATTTACTCGCAAAGCACAACCGTTCCCTAAATTCACTATATTCTCTCTCTGCGCTGCGCCCCTGCCCAGTAATTAGCGCAAAGATAGGGAGCCTAGAGAGTTTAAGGAATTCTAAGGTTTCTCCAAATAAATTTTTAGAAAAAATAAAATAATTTTAAGTTGCGTTTACGCAACTAATTTAACAAAAGGTGTTTGTCTGCGCACCACTGCAAAGCAGCGAGCGATCAGCTTAAAGCGCACGGCATTTATTATTGATGCTTTGTGCTTGCCTTCGGTGAGTTTGCGTTGGCAGTATTGGCGCAATTGCGGATCTGCTGACATTGCCGATACGGCTGCATTGGTCAGGTGTGTCTTGACCTCCATATTCGCAATGCGAGAAGTGCGTGTCTTACCTCGCACCGATGTGCCTGAGCTATGCTCGAATGGAGCCACGCCACAATAGCTTGCATATTGGCGAGGAGTTTCAAATCTTGTAAAGTTATCAGTTGTGCAAAGCAATAATACTGCGTTAATCATTCCGATACCTATCACACTCTTCAATAGTGAATAGTTCTGCTTTACGCTCGTATTCTCCTCGATAACCAACTCTATCTTTTTCTCCAATTCAGCAATCTTTCGTTTGCTTTCGGCTATCGCATCGTTTGAGTAATTAACAATCTCGTCATCCACCACTACATCGCTCTCAAAAGTTGCAAGTTGATTCTCAAGAGCAACCTTGTTTTTTATGTGTATATTGCGGAGGTTTAGCCAATTACGCAATTTTACCAGTGTGGTTTCTGGGAGGGTATAGAGTTTTAGTGCTCGATATTTGCGTTGCGCATATTGAGCGATACGCAATGCGTCTATACGATCATTCTTGCCTCTTGTAAGACCTGCCGAATGTTTAATATCCAAGGGACAAGCAAGAGAAAGGTTTAATCTGTGCTCTACAGCATACAAAGCGAGAATAGAGGTGTACTTCCCCATATTCTCAGCACAAAACAGAGTCTGAGTCGTATCCACCTCGTGCGATGCGAGCCATGCTATCATCGCCACCATTCCCTCCTCGGTGTTTTTGAACTGCCCGTGAGCAATTTCCTGCTCATCTTTGGATAAAATCGACACATCAAACGAAGTTTTACCCAAATCAATACCTATAAACCAATAATAATTCATACTTTTGTGGATTAAGTGAAACATTGGGAGATTGAGCTACCACTTTTATTAGTCCTTCATGACTACAATTCTAACCAGCTTTGTCTCCGGGAGGAAGTTGTGCAGTCTATTTCCTTAAATAGCTATACAGGGCTAGAGTTTAGGATAGTTCACTGCACGCTTCCTTTTCCAAAGTTAATCACTTTTCTTTTTCGGTGCAAAGCTAAAAGAATTTAGGGAGAATGCCTTGCAGATAATTGTCGGCAGCGCACTCCCTAAACTCTCTAAACTCCCTAAATTCACTAAACTCACTATTTCTGCCCCCTAAAACGGACAATCATAGTCCTCCTCCCCCGTGAATGCGTGAATCTGTGAATCTGTGAATTGCGGTGCAACACCTGAACTATTTACAACATTTGAGCCATTTACAACATTTACTATGCCGTTGTTTTCGCTGAGAATGCCCCTATCCAAGAGGCGCTTGAGGCGCATGTGTGCCGTGGTCTTCTTTAGGTTTTTGAGCTCCATGAGCTTGTTAATCAGCGTCGTACGCTCGATGGGGGAGATGGTAGAGGGCGCAGAGATAGAGAATTTAAGGAGTTTAAGG
>JAFYMM010000212.1 GCA_017550055.1 Paludibacteraceae bacterium | reverse complement strand
TAAAATTACTGTAGGTACAATGACAAATCCTGATGATCCTTCTACATTTGTTGCTCTTGATACTCTTGAGTATCCTTATCCTTACAACTCACTCAAATCAACTAACCTTATTACAGAAGATGCTTCAGGTAATAATTATTGGGTAGAGGCTATTGTTCCATTGGCAGGTGCAACAGGTAAATATATTGCATTCAAAAACGAATCGTATGAGAAAAACTTGAATCAAATGTTTATCGATGATATCGTAATTTCAAGTGCAATTTCTTGTGTTGCTCCAACTGAAGTTTCAATCAATGCATTGACTTCAACATCTGTTGTTGTAAATTGCAAACACGAAGGCACTGCTCAATACGTAGTTCAAATTGCTCTTGATGGCGACTTCTCTGTTGGTTTGAAATCTGACACCGTATCTTCTCTCCCTTACGAAATGAAGGGCTTGACTCCAGCAACTGCTTACTATTTGAGAGTTCAATCTATGTGTGCTGAAGACGACTTCTCTAAATGGAGTGTAATTAGCGAATTTACTACTGCTTCTGTTATTGCATTCAACCAACCATTCTCTAATACAAGCTATTGCCCTGATGGTTGGGAACGTGGTTATAGCGCATCTGCCGAAGATGTATTCAATAACAATGCTCCAATCTCTATGTATGCATTCTCTGCTACAGGTTCTACTTGGAGAACAAGAAGCAACGGTTTGTTCGAAACTGGTATGTTCTCAACTGGTCGTATGTCTGCCAACGTTCTTTCTACCGACAAAGGTTGGTTGTTCTCTCCATGCATTGAGTTGGCTAACACTGCTAAACAACACCTTGTATTCGACCTTGCTCTTACTTCTTCAGTTGACAATTCAGCTCTTTCTGACGAAGACAAAGCTGCAACAGACGATAGATTCATGGTTATTATCTCTGAAGACTATGGTAAAACTTGGAAACGTGAAAATGCTATTGTTTGGGGTCATGGTGCTCCTGATGAAAAACGTTTCTTCGCTATTCCAAGTACAGGCGAACAAGTGGTAGTTGACTTGGCTAAATATGCAGGTAAAGTGATTAAAGTGGCATTCTATGTTGAGTCTAAAACACCTGATGCTAAAGTGGCTATCCATTTGGATAATGTTCACATTAACACTTATACAGAAAATGTTATTTCTGATGCTATTTGTCAAACTGAAGATTATGAAAATGAAGTGTTCTTTATCTCATCAGCTGACTTGAAAGTAGGTGAAAACATTTCTAATGAATTGCGTTTGGCGTCTAATCCAAAAGAAGAAGACGTATTCTACTCTTTGGCTGTAAATGTTACTCCAATGGTTGAAACTAATTTGGAAGCATCTATTTGTGAAGGTGATGTTTATGCTAAATATAACTTCTCTGGATTGACAGAAGCTGGTATCTATAGACAAAAACATCGTGCTATTAATGGTTGTGACTCTGTGGTAACTCTTACATTGTCTTTGACTCCTGCTTCTCAAGTGATGATTTTCGATACTATTTGTTATGGTAATTCTGTAATATGGAATGGTGAAGAGTTTGGTAAAACTGGTGTTTATGTGGATACATTGGTATCTCAAGTAACAGGTTGTGACTCTATTGTGACATTAGTATTGAAAGTTAATGATGCAATTATTTCAGATCAATATGTTAATATCTGTTTTGGTGAAACATATTCATTTGGTGGTAAAACAATTACTTCTACTGGAGTATTTGAAAACACATTTGTAACAGAATCTGGTTGTGACTCTATTGTGAAATTACATGCAACTGTATTGCCTGATTATCGCAAAACTATTAGTGCTGTAATTAAAGAAGGTCAATCTTATAATGAAAATGGTTTTGTTGGTTTGACAAAACAAAATACATATACTTTGCCTTTAACTTCTGTTGATGGTTGCGACTCTACACTCACATTGAATCTTACAGTGCTTAGTGCTGATACTACATATGTGACAACTGAGATTACAACAAATGATCTTCCATTTGAGTACGAAACTTTGTATTATGATGAAAATACTCAGCCAGGCACATATATTGATACACTTGACATTATGAATGAAGATGGTAGTAAGTATGTTATTATTCATACTTTGATTGTTCATCTTTATGATGCAGTGGATAATATTAGTGTAAATGATTTGATGTTGTTACCAAACCCTGTAAATGTAAATAATACTTTGTTGGTGTCTGCAGAATTTACTTCAGAAGAAAGTGTAGGTTTGTATGTAGAGGTATTTAATGCTGTTGGACAACGAGTATATGTTGATACTCCATCGGTTTATCCAATTCAAATTAGTGGATTGTCAGAACGTGGTATTTATATGGTTCGAGTTACAACTGGTACTGGTAAATTGTATCACGGTAAAGTTGTTGTGAAATAATTTAATGAATAAAATTAACATCGGTCAAGAGCCATTGGCTCTTGACGATGTTTTTTTAATTTTTAGGAATAATAAATTTATCTAAAGTCATATAGTTTACGTTACTATTAGAATTTATTTTTAAGTAAACTTATTTTATGAAAATTCTATATTTTAAGTGTTCTATTGTTTTTTTATTTGTTCTTTTTTCTTTAAAGATTAATGCTCAGAATATAACTATCCCTTTTTCGTGTGGATTTGAAGATACAATAGAAATAAACAATTGGGTAATTAATGCTGGGCCTAACGGTGAAAAATGTGAAGACCAATGGATGATTGGCAACTTGGATTATAATGAAGGTTATAATTCGATGTATATATCGTGCGATACAGGGCGAACTACAAATTATGGAGTAAAGCCTAATGTGGTGATTGCTTATCGTCCGATTATTGTTCCATCGTCATTAGATCCTAATCAAAGAACATATTCTGTAGATATCTCTTTTGATTATAAATGTGTTGGGCGTGATAAAATTTCGGTATTGAATTTTTATCTTTTACCAGAATCCTTTATTTCTGAATCGGAGTTACAGTCGGTGGCAAATGGAGCTACTTTGCCAACAAAACTTAATATGACATCTTTAGCATCGTTGTCGGGTGCTTTAGAGTGGACAAATTATACTTTGGGTAGGCCTCAAACATTGCCTGTAGATACTAAATTTTATATGGTTTTTGTATGGCAAAATGCTAATACTGATACGGCTGTTATTATGCCACAAGCTGCTTGTGTTGATAATATACAAATAACATCATCAAATTGTTGGAAACCAGAAAATTTACAAATAGAATCGACATGCGATACCCTTTGGGTTAATTGGGAGGGGACAAATGAGATGTATGAATTTGAATATCGTCCGTCAGGGGCAAAAGTATGGAGAGGTAGAGAACTCTTAAAGGTTAAAACAAAAGTGGTTACTAATGTGGCTGAAGGTGCGTATGATGTTCGAGTGAG
>JAFYMM010000211.1 GCA_017550055.1 Paludibacteraceae bacterium | reverse complement strand
TGTTTATCTTTTGTTTATTTCCCACAGATAACACAGATTTTATTGATTTTTGCCATCCGGATTTAATAATTCGCTCTTTGACTACGTCAAAATCGCTCTACGGATGACACAGATGCCATGCGGCGTTTTATATCGAACTGATGTTTTTTTAAGAAATACACAGTAAAGTTTTTTGCTTAAAATCATTTTTCAAACGCAAATTACCATAAATTAACCCAAAAAACACATACAATAATTTATTGTTAGTTCAATATAAGAATTCCGTGTATTTCGTGCATTTTATTGCCTAAAGGCTCAAAGAACTTCAGTTCTGTGAGAGACAAAAGTACGAATAATTAATGAAAATTTACGTTAAATACAAACATCTAAAATCAAATTTTTATGAAAACTAAAACCATCACTAGTTTTGCTTTTGAGGTGAAAGGTCAATTGCCTCAAATTCTTCAATCTGTAGTAAACCACTCAGCTTCGCCTGCCGAAGCGGATATGATGCTTATGGGCGCAATTACGACTCTATCTGCTACATTGCCTAATATCTATGGCATCTATGACCAAAACACTATTTTTCCTAATCTCTACCTTTTTGTTAATGCTAAGGCGTCGGCAGGTAAGGGTCGATTGAATATGTGTAAGGGGCTGATTAAACCTATCGTTCAAGAACAACAGGCTCTTTCTGACGTGCAATCGCTTCTTCTTCCTGCTAATAGTAGTGCAACGGCTATTTATCAGCAACTTGCGCTTAACAATGGGCATGGCCTTATTTTTGAAACTGAAGCCGATACGCTTGATATCGCTATGCGTAATAGTTTTGGCAATTTTTCAGATGGACTCCGTAAGGCGTTCCACCACGAGTCGATTAGTTATCTTCGCCGAAAAGAGAATGAACGAATTGAAATCTTAGAGCCGCATCTCTCGGTAGTGCTTTCTGGTACGCCTAAGCAGTGCCACAAACTAATACCTAATGCTGAAAATGGACTTTTCTCGCGTTTTGCTATCTTGTATCTCGAATCAAACAATTCGTGGAGTGATGTTTTCTGTTCGAAATATGAGTTGAATACTCTTGCTTATTCGTTACTCGCTAATCGTATTTATGAACTTTACAAACGCTTTCGTTGTGTTGAAAAACCAATAGAATTTAAGTTTACGGGCAAGCAAAAAACACTTTTCAATCAATATTTTAATGGCATACAGGAGTCGCTCATCAATGATGACAATTTTACGCCTTCGATTCGTCGCATGGGTGTAATCACCTACCGTATTGCAATGATTCTTAGTGCTCTGCATTTGGAGAATTGCAAATGTTTGCCATCAACTATCAATTGTACTAACAAAACATTCGATGCGGCATTGATTATTGCAAAATCGCTATTGCAGCATGCTATGCAATTTTACTCTTCTCTGCCCGAAGGCGAAGAGGCCTCAAAACAATATACACAAAAGGAGAAACAAAAAGAGAATCTTCTACAAATGATGCCTAATGAATTTTCACGCAAGGAGTTAGTGAATGTTGGGAAAACATTGAACATTAGTATCCGTACCGCAGATACTTATCTTCGTGAGTTCATTGCCTCGCAACGAGTTGAAAACATAGCCTACGGCTTATTTCGCAAAGTTGAGATCCAAAATTAATCAGCATAACAAAAAAAACTCCGCACTCATATTGGGAGTGGCGGAGTTTACGAGAGGTATGTTTTTATAAATTGTTTATTTTGAATAATTTGTGCTCCAATCAACGAAATCTAACTTAATTAATTGCCACATCTTGTGTTGTAGGCAAATTGGGTCAGGATCGTTATCAGCAATATTGAAATTTGTTAATCCTATGATACACTCTTCTGTTGATGCTCCGTAAGGATAGCGTTTTTCATACAGCGATAACATTTGTGTTATTGAAAATTTATTATGCAGTAGGTGTAAATCCCAAAAATCTTTTTTGCGACCGCCTCGAGATATTACATCCATTTTCATTGCTATAATATCTTCTACTGAGGCTATTCGTATTGATGCTATTGTTGTTATTGGTTTGATAAAATTATCTGTATAATATAAATCGAGTTTAACACAATCGTTTTGTGAATTTCCTATCATATATGAAGCCCCGAAACTGACATTGTCGCCACATTCTCCTTGACAATATGCGAATTTTTCACGGAGAATATTTTGTAACAGATGAAAATCAATAGTTCCATATTGAGCATCTGTAAAAAGGTCAATATCATCCGACATGCGATGGCCATAACGCAATGATAATGAAGTTCCACCAACAAGAGAGAAAGGTGAAAATTCTTCTATTGACATTAAACGCTCTAGAGTTGTACGTAAAATGGGTTTGACGGTTTGATATTGTAAGGGCTTAGATTTCATAATTCAGATGTTTTTTAAGGTTGTTTTTGATTGTAGCTTCAAAAGGAGAGTTTATGTTTTTGTGAATATTTTTTATTATATCGTCATGCCCATAAAATTTTATTATTTCCTGAATTTCTTCATTAGTCCCTCTTTCAAAAACTCTATTGATAACGTACTGCTTATGTAAATTAAAATCTATTTTTTCTAATGAAGTATCCCAAAATAGGGTAGTGCGAATTTTAGTTAAATCAGGTCTGTTTTTTTGAGATATTTTATGTTTTTCTTGTGCGATATCATAATAAATTTGCAATGTCATTAATAATCCTTCTTCTAAATTGAGTGCTTTTTCTATGCGTAGCGACAAAGGAACATTCATAGACCTACGTCCACAGATGATTGCACTTAAGGTTTGAGGGTGCTCTCCTATGGATACTGCAAATTTTCCACTCTTGAGCTTTTGCTTATCTAATTCATATTGCAAAAACAATCCAGGGTGTAATCCTTTTAATATTTCTATTTTGTTTTTCATTGAAAAATAAACAAATTTGTTTAGATTGCAAAGTTAATACTTTTTTTTGAAACAACAAAATTTATACCATAAAACAAAAAACTCCGCACTCATATTGGGAGTGGCGGAGTTTACGAGAGGTATATACAATTTATGTTTATACTGTTTGTTCGATGTTCCAAACGAATGCACGGACACCGATTTCGCGGTTGCGAAGGTCGAGTTTGCGAACTGCAGAAAGCAATGTTGCAACATGCTCGTCTGGCACTACTGTAATCACTGCCGAGTTCATCTCTGGCCATGTGTGTGTGCCACGACGAGGTTCGCCTGTGTTAGATCCACGACCTTGAAC
>JAFYMM010000210.1 GCA_017550055.1 Paludibacteraceae bacterium | reverse complement strand
CAAAAAATAGAACGCAACTTAGGCCGTACAGCCAAAACTACCACCGCATACGCCGACCGTATCATTGACATTGATATAATTGACTACAATAACCAAATTATAGATACACAAACACTTACATTACCGCACAAGTTGATGCACAAACGTAATTTTGTACTATATCCATTAGTTGATATTGCTCCAAATTGGCAACATCCAATATTAAAACTTACAGCCACAGAGCTAAAAAATGTATCCGAAGATACATCTGTAATTCATATATTACCACAACAATAAATTGATATATTTACTATTGCATAATTGCATTTTTTATTGTACCTTTGCGACATAAATTCAAATTTATGGAAAATAGAAGTTCAGTTCTTTTAATATTTACTGGTGGCACTATCAGTATGGGCGAAAATAGTTCAAATCATTCGCTTGCTCCACTAGACACTAAACAAGTTTTAAGCTTTATCCCAGAATTGCAAATGTTACATGTGAACATTGCGTCTGTATCATTCTCTCCACTTATTGATTCAAGTGACATTCAACCAAAAAATTGGATTGAAATAGCTCATCATATAGAAACTCATTACAATGACTTTGATGGCTTTGTCGTACTACATGGCACTGACACTATGGCCTATTCGGCTGCGGCTTTATCATTCATGCTTGATGGATTGACAAAACCTGTAATTTTCACTGGGTCACAATTGCCTGTAGGCGTATTAAGAAGTGACGCAAAAGAAAATTTGATTACGGCTATCGAATTAGCTGCAGCAAAAAATGAACATGGCGAAGCTATGGTACCAGAAGTTGCCCTAATGTTTGAGGGAAAATTGATGCGTGGCAATCGTACTACGAAACGTAACGCAGAGGATTTTGATGCATTTGCTTCTTTTAATTACCCTGAATTAGTGCGTGCAGGCGTGCATTTGAAATATTACGAACACAATATTCATCGTGAAGCAAATAACGCACAACTCACAGTTGCTAATCATTTTGACGACAATATAGTGGTATTAAAAATGTTCCCTGGAATTCGTCCAGAAACAGTTAAAGCCATATATTCTATTGCAGGACTACGTGCTGTAGTATTAGAAACTTTTGGCTCGGGCAATGCTCCTACAGCTCAATGGTTATGCGATATTATTAGCGAAGCAACTGCGTCAGGCATAGTAACTGTGAATGTAACCCAATGTCGCGCAGGCTCTGTAGAAATGGGACACTATGAAGCTAGTGTAAATCTCATTAAAGCAGGGGTTGTATCAGGTCATGATATGACAATAGAAGCAGCTGTGGCAAAATTGATGTTCCTACTTGGTAAATATAATTCAGCCGAAGATGTAAAACGTGAAATGGCCATACCGCTCCGTGGCGAAATGACTATTTAAATTGAAAATTATTCTCATTAGTTCTAATTTTTTACAAAGAACATTCAATGAACTTAAATAAGATAAAATACTCACGAGGACAACAAATAATATTTGTTGTCCTCTCGTGTTTTATTATTGGATGTTTTACAATAAATTGGGGGATTAAAAAATTTAATTTTGACAAAGATATTAGTTTTACACCCGACTCAACAACAATTGCCGAAATAAAAAACTTTGAAAATAAACTTGATTCTATCGAATGGCAACGTCAACGTGAATTTTCGCCACGTCGCCCAATGAATTTACCACATGAAAAATTTGAATTCGACCCTAACACCATTGACAGTATACATATACTAAAACTTGGATTTCAACCTTATATGGCACATAATTGGTTACAATATCGCAGACATAAAGGAAAAATTTATAATCATAAAAAATTAAGAGCAATATACGGAATTGACACGTTATTAGTTGACTCATTAAAAGATTTCATGGTTTTCCATTCAGTCAAACCTTCAATAAAAGATAGTTCTACAATCTATAAGCCAGAAGAATATTTTACATTTGAAATCAATAGTGCCGACACCGCACTATTAAGTAAATTACCAGAAATAGGAAAAAGTCGTGCGACTATGATAGTAGCATACAGAAGAGATTTAGGCGGCTTCTATTCTGCTGAACAATTACGAGAAATTGAAAATTTACCAGATTCGATAATTGATAAAATTATACCTTATGTCAGTATTGAACATGACTCAATAAAAAAAATAAATATTAATCATTCTGGAATTAAGCATTTACATCAGCATCCTTACATTTCTTATTACCAAGCTAAAGCAATATACAATTTACGCTGGGACAAAAAACATAATGGCAAAATTGAAGATTTAGATGAACTACTAAAATTAAAAGAGTTTGACAAAGAAAGTTTTGAAAAAGTAAAAATTTATTTAAAAACAAATTAGCCCAATTAATCATATCTGACTAATTGGGCTAATTTTATATTTATTACTTTTTCATTCTCAAGCGTATCCCTGTAAGTACCTTCTTGGTATACAAAGGAAATTCACCATTCATCATCCATGAATAATAGGCAGGTTCAACACTCAAAACTTGCTCAACTGACTTGCCCTTATGTTTTCCAAAATTAAATATCTCAACTCCATTATCATCTAATACTATACGACCTGCATAATCAACATTACGATTAAATTTTGTGAATTTAGAAAGGAACTCTACATCGTTCTGAATTTCGGGATAACAATCGAGCTGAGCCATTAAAACCTCATAAGTCGCCCTAGTATCAGAATCTGCACTATGTGCATCTGTCAACTCTGCATTACAATAAAAACGATATGCAGCCTCAAGAGTACGCTTTTCCATTTTATGAAATATAACTTGCACATCGACAAAACGGCTATTAGCAAAATCAAAATCCGCCTCAGCACGCAAAAACTCTTCCGCCAAAAATGGAACATCAAAACTATTAGAATTATAACCCGCAATATCACAACCTTTAAAATCATTTGCTATAGATTGTGCCACTTGTTTAAATGTCGGGCAATCCTTCACATCTTCATTTGTTATATGATGAACTTCCGTTGATTCCGCAGGAATAGAGATTTCTGGATTAATACGCATTTTTTTGCTCTCTTCATTGCCATTAGGATAAACTTTAAGATAAGCAATTTCAACAATCCTATCTGTCATTATATTTAATCCTGTCGTTTCAAGATCAAAAAATATCAGTGGTTTACTAAGTTTTAATTTCATTAAATTTTTATTTTAATAGAGTCACAATTTATATAGTTATATGCTCTGCAATTATTGGCTGATTAAGAAATATCGATGCTGAAGATGCAAATTTCTCAACAGATTCAGTTGTCAAAAAACGTACTGTTCCTCCTTTCGAACATAGAGATGCAGTTTCTGGATGACGCAACAAATAATCTTCAAGCGAAGCTGCCACTATTTCACCTTGTGTAAGTATATTAACCCCCGCAGGCACAGCCTTTTCTATCTGATTTAACAATAAAGGGTAATGCGTACACCCCAAAATAAGAGTGTCAATATTACCATTTTTAGCAAAAAGAGCATCGATATACTTATGCACAAAATAATTTGCTCCTTGAGTATGATGCTCGTTACTTTCAATAAGAGGAACCCATAAAGGACAAGCTTGTCCAACAACCTCTATATCTGAAAATAATTTAGCTACTTCTAGTGGATAAGAATTACTTTGAATTGTGCCTTCGGTAGCAACCAGCCCCACACAGCGTGTTTTGGTAATTTCACCAATAGCTTCAACCGTAGGACGAATCACACCTAACACACGACGATTTGGTGCAATATTAGGCAAATCGTTCTGCTGAATAGTACGCAATGCCTTAGCTGAAGCTGTATTACATGCCAATATAACTAACTGACAATCTTCGTCAAATAAATGTTTAACACATTCTAAAGTATACTGATATACAACTTCAAAAGAACGTGAACCGTATGGTGTACGCGCATTATCACCAAAATAGACATAATCATATTGTGGTAAACGAGCGCGAATCTTCTCCAAAATAGTTAAACCGCCATATCCCGAATCAAATATACCGATTTTCATAATTCTAATTCCGCTTTTACTAAAGGAGTCAAATCAACACATTGCGATGACATATAAATAGGTTGCCCTTGATCAAAAAGAATAGTTATTTGCTCACGCTGGCAAACAACACGAATTATCTTATCAATATACTCATTGACAGGAGTATATAATTTAATTCTCTGCTTAGCAAGCTCTTCTTGATAACGCTTTTTGTACATTGACATGCGAGCCTCTAACTCCGTAATTTCAGTTTGACGAGCCAATTTTATAGGCTCTGACATCTGCTTATTACGTTCAAGATAAGACTTAACCTTACTCTCATATTCTTTTGTCATTTTCACAAACTCAACTTCATATTCCTTTGCAAGTTGCGACAATTCTTTTTCTATTGCTTCTACTTGAGGAATGGCAGCCAAAATCGAGTCGCGATTGATATATGCAATACGCACAACCTCAGAATTTGATTGCGCAACAGAGTGGCTATCTTGCGAATAAAGTGTTACCCCTACCATGAAGGATAACACTATTATTAAAATTATTTTTTTCATATTTTGTACTATTAGAAACTAGTAAAACTAGAAAATCTAGTAGAACTAAATATTAAAGAATACCTAATTCTTTTTTCACTGCTGGTGTAATATCAATAGCTGCATCGCTTTTATAAAGAATCGCACCTGACATCATATCATATACCATTGTCAAACCTTGTTTTTTGCTGACAGTTTCAATAGCTGTGCGAAGTTTCTCTTGCAATGGTTGAATAAGTTCTGCTTGTTTCTTTTGACTTTCTTGTTGAAGTGTTTGATATGTAGTTTGAAGACGTTGTTGAAGACTCATCAACTCCTCTTCTTGTACTTTGCGAATTGCATCCGACATTGTAGCTTTTTCTTGTTCATATTTAACATATTTGTCTTGGATTTCTTTCTCCATATCTTGCAAATACTTCATATTTTTCTCATTGAAATCAGCCAATTGTTTTTCAACATCGTTTACTTCTGGCATCATCATCATCACCTCTTGTGAATTGATATAACCAAGTTTAACTGTTTGTGCCATTGCGATAAGTGGCAAAAGTGCCACCATCAAAATAAGTGTGATTCTTTTTAACATAATTTTATTAGTTATTTAGTTATTAATATTTATTTTGAATATCCAAGTTTTTCAAGAAGTTCATCGCTAATATCAATTTTTGGCGATGCAAAAATAAGATTATTCGTTGTTGATTTGTCCAATACTATCTGATACCCTTGTTGTTCGCAAATCTCTTGAACTGCATTATAAATCTCATCTTGAATTGGTTTCACCAATGCTTCTCGTTTTTTGAACAATTCTCCATCAGGCGCAAAATATTTACGTTTCAAATCATTAGCCTCTTTCTCTTTAGCAATAATTTCATCTTCACGTTTCTTTTTCATCTCATCCGAAAGGAATACAAGCTCTGTTTGATAATTCTTATACATAGTTTGCACTTCAATCAAAATAGCCTCAACCTCTTTTTGCCACTTCTTAGATATTTGGTCAAGTTGCTCATTTGCTGTTTCGTATGCAGGAATTGCACTCATAATATAATCCATATCAACAAGCACCACCTGTTCTCCTTTTGCTGCAAGATTTAATGTCATCATCACAGCACACAATGCTACTAATAACTTCTTCATATTTCTCTTTTTTTATTTTTTTAGACCTCTATATTTCCTTTTGGTTTAATTAGAACTCTTGTCCGAGTATAAAATGGAATTGACTACCACCACGACGACCTGTTTGGTCAAGGTCGAAACCATATGCCCAGTCAATACCAAGCAAACCAAACATTGGCAAATACACACGCACACCAACACCTGCAGAACGCTTCAAGTCAAATGGATTGAAATTCTTAAATTCGCTCCAAGCATTACCTGCTTCAACAAAAGCCAATGCCCAAATATTTGTCGACTGATTGAGCAACAACGGATAACGCAATTCAACACAGAGTTTAGTATATAAGTTACCATTATATCCATAGTATCCCTCTCCTGTATATGGTGTCAATGCTCCAGCTTCATAACCACGAAGACCTATCGTCTCTGTACCTGCTGTCACATAACCCGACATACCATCACCACCTAAATAAAACTTACCAAATGGCGAACGTTTATCTTTGTTATAATAACCCAAGAAACCATAGTCTGCTCTAGCCATCAACACCAATTTATTATCTGTAGTAAGAGGAACAAAGAATTTAGCATTAAACTTCCACTTGTGATATTCAATCCATTTACTACGTTCTGCCAACGACATCGAAGCATAATCAACATCTTTTGTCAATAACGAATATGGGAATGTTGCTGACACCGACAATGCCAATGACGAACCTCTACGTGTATAAATCGGATTATCAATAGAATTACGAGAAAGTGTCACGCCTAACGAAAGGTCATTTGTTACACCTGTTTCGAATCCATAGTAACTCTTAAACCAATTTTTCAAATGATAACGTTGATACGACACGTTTGTATAGAAGGTAAAATAGTCATCTGGCCATTTAAGACGAGTACCATAACCCACCGACGCACCGACAGTTCTCATAAATACATTCTTATCATATTCCGTGCCATAATTATTTGTACCATAATAATAATTATTACCATAATAATTGTTATAGTAGCTATTATAGTAGTTGTACATATAATTATAGTTCTCGTAATAGCGATTACTCAACCCTGTCTGTACCGAATAGAAGAAACTAACAGAGAATGAGTTAGGTCGTTTACCGCCCAACCAAGGGTCGAAGAAAGAAATACTATAATTTTGATAGTACATACCATTTGCTTGGGCTTTTAGACTGAGTGTCTGACCCTCGCCTTGTGGCACTATACGATATGTTTTTGGTTTGAAAAGGTTTTGAATTGCAAAGTTTGAAAATTTCAAACCTACCGAAAGAACGATACCCGACTGTCCCCAACCTGCCGAGAACTCCACTTGGTCGCTCGATTTTGTTTCAAGATTATAGGCTATATCTACCGTTCCATCTTCTGGATTTGGTTGCAAATCAACGCCTGAAAATATTTTCTCTTCATCAAATTGTTGCAATTGTGCCAACTCACGAAGCGTACGCACTAAGTCGCTTTGGCTATACAACGCACCTGGTTTCGTACGCATTTCTCTACGCACCACATGCTCATAAACACGCGTATTACCATTGATTATAACCTTATTAATCGTTGCTTGTTGCCCTTCGTAAATACGCATTTCAAAGTTAATCGAATCCCCCTCAATTCCCACTTCCACTGGATCAATATTCATAAAAAGATAACCATTATCCTTATACAAAGCCGACACCGCATCCTCATCCTCATAAAGACGTTTATTCAAATCTTTCAAATTATAAACCTCTCCCTTCTCTACATTGAGCAAACGATTAAGATATTCACTCGGATATAGCGTATTACCCAACCACTTAATATCTCCAAAATAATACTTCTTACCCTCTTCTACTTCAAGATACACATCCACCTTACCATCATCTCGCTTAACCACAGTATCATTCACAATCACCGCATCACGATAACCTATTTCATTATATTTCTCTACAAGAGTTTTCTTATCATTCTCATACTCTTTCTCAACAAACTTCTTTGCGCGGAATATATTAGCAATCTTACCAGCACGATTGGTTTTCTTCATCGCACGGTCTATTCTTGCAATAGACATAGCCTCATTACCAACCACAACAATATCATTCACCCTCACCTTTTCGCGTTTATCAACACTAATATCCACCACCACATTACCCTCTACCGCAGGGTCATTCTTCTGATAAACAAGAATATCTGCATTATGAAAACCTTTTTCCGACAAAAATTTACGAATAGCAATCTTCGTGCGGTCAACAGCGTCAGCATTCAACTGTTTACCCTTTTGAATTTCAATAGTTTTCTCTATATCTTCAATCTCACCCTTCTTCAATCCATAAAAATTTATAGTCGAAACACGTGGCAATTGTTGCAACGCAATAGTAAGCCAAACACTATCATTTTCAACCTTATCAGCCAAAATTTTCACATCCGAGAAGAATCCCTGTTTCCAAAATCGCTTAACCACATTGGTCAAATCTGCTCCTGGAATACGAATCTTTTGTCCTTTATTGAGTCCCGAAAAACCAATAAGCACATAATCCTCATACGACGATGCTCCCGTAATTTTAATATCGGCAATAGTAACATCTTTAGGCGTAAGGGTATAATCAAACCCAAAACGATCCTCATCCGAATCATCTTGAGCAAACAAAGCCACTCCACAAAGAGTAAAAATCAATATAAATAATATCTTTTTCAAATTATCAAGTCTAAAAAAAATTATACTAACTGTTCACTCGTCTTTCCAAAACGACGTTCACGCTTCTGATAATCAACAATAGCCTCATAAAGACTCTCTTCTCGAAAATCTGGCCACAACGTATCAGTAAAATACAATTCAGTATAAGCCATTTGCCACAACAAATAATTCGACAAACGCAACTCTCCACTCGTACGAATCAACAATTCAGGGTCAGGAATACCAGCAGTAGTAAGATTACCCGAAACCACCTCATCATCAATATCTTCAACATTCAATTCTCCATTCTTCACCTTCTCCGCAATTCTACGCACAGCATCCGTAATTTCCCAACGTGAAGAATAACTCAACGCCAAAACAAGAGTCATACCACTATTCGATGCCGTCTCAGCAATACACTCCTCAAGCTTACACAAAGCCCTCTCTGGCAACAACGAATTATCTCCAATCGTCATAAAACGAATATTTTTCTCATGAAAAGTAGGCGTTTCCTTAACAATATTCTCCACCAAAAGCTCCATCAAACCATCAACCTCAGCCTTTGGTCTGTTCCAATTTTCAGTAGAAAAAGTATAAAGAGTCAAATACTTAACTCCCAACTGAACTGATGCCGTAATCACCGCACGCACCGACTCTACGCCATTATAATGACCATACAAACGCTCCTTGCCATGCAATTTAGCCCAACGTCCATTGCCATCCATAATAACCGCAATATGTTGCGGAATACGAGACACATCTATTTTATCTTTCAAAGTTGTCATCTTCTTTTATGTTTTCCAACCCCATTACGACATGGAGCGCATATTTTGTAAAAATTAAACGACAAAAACACCTGCGCAGTAGAATACCAGTCCTGATTATTCCAAAACTTACCATACTGCCCATTTGGATTAGGCGCATTATCCATCTTATCCGAAAAAGCCTTCGATACAGTCCAATACACACCCGTATTCACCCTATTAGCCAGCTTAAACTTCAATCCAACACCAAGAGGCAACGTCATCGTAAACTTAGGCTTTCCTCCCAAATCAAACAACACACAACCCAAACCCGCAACCAAACAAGGAGAAAACCAAGAATAATGCGCCTCCCATCGCTTCACTCCGTAATCAAAGAAATTAAATTCCCCCAACGCCTGCAACCCAACATATCCATAATTCAACTCCTCGGCATACCCCAACAATCCACCATCCAACTGCAAACGAGTCTCCCAGCGACCATTAAATTTGTATTTTGCGTACAATCCACCCAATGGTTGAGTGTATCTAAACAAAAAATCATTCGTATCACCCAACACAAAACCACATCCTCCAGTAAGACCAAACTCACCATAGAACGTATCTTGAGATTTTACGCTACCCACTGTAACACAAAGTATTACTAATAATAAAAATACCTTTTTCAACTTAATTTACATCTAAAAAATCACTACTATTGGAATAAACGCAAAAACTCCATTAAAATTGCTACAAAGATACAAAAATTATCTCATATCTCACACATTTTAACCACACAAACACACTTTTTTGACAAAAAATAACATTGAACCATTTTTTTTTGTAAATTTGCGCCCAAAATCCATACATACAAAACCAAACCCTCTCCATACCTACAACATACTATAAATATACCATAAATATACTATAAATATAGGATAAATATACCATAAACATACTATAAAGCAACCTTCAAACAAATCATACAACACATACAAATGAACATACTCGAAGTCAAAAACGTATACAAGCAATACGCCAACCACCTTGCTCTCAACGACGTAAGCATAAGCGTACCACGAGGTTCCATATTCGGACTACTCGGCCCTAACGGCGCAGGCAAAACCACACTAATCCGCATAATCAACTCTATCACGGCTCCCGACAAAGGCGAAGTCCTACTAAACAACACCCCCCTAACCCTACAACACACAGCCAACATAGGCTACCTACCCGAAGAACGCGGACTATACAAAAAAATGAAAGTTGGCGAGCAAGCCCTATACCTATGCCAACTCAAAGGCCTATCTAAAACCGAAGCACTCAAACGCCTAAAATACTGGTTCGAGAAATTCGAAATCGAATCATGGTGGGACAAAAAAGTAGAAGAACTATCAAAAGGAATGGCCCAAAAAGTCCAATTCATCACCACCGTGCTCCACGAACCCGAACTTCTCATCTTCGACGAACCATTCAGTGGCTTCGACCCCATAAACGCAGAACTCCTCAAAAAAGAAATCATCGAACTAAAAAACAAAGGAGCAACCATAATATTCTCAACTCACAACATGGATTCCGTCGAACGCCTCTGCGAAAACATTGCTCTCATCAACAAATCACAAGTAGTACTCTCTGGCAACATCAACCAAATCCGCAAACAATTCAGCACCAACAAATACATAGTCTCTCTCAAAGACTACAACCCATCCGTCTCCAACGATTTCCATTGTGCTAACCTACTAAACCTCAAACAAGAAAACAACATCACCCATGCCGAATTCACACTCAAACCCAACAACACATCAAACGACCTATTAAGCGAACTAATACAAAAAAGCACAATCCTAAAATTCGAAGAACAACTCCCCTCAATGAACGACATATTCCTACAAAGCGTAAACAAATAAAAAAACTGACCACCAGGTCAGTTTTTTTTATTATTCAAACAGAATTTTTATTCCTCAAACGAAAGTGAAAGCGTTGCAGCCTGAGCCTTCTCAATATCCTCATCTGTCTTAGGCGTAAGATGACTTTCACCCTTTCTATAATAATAAATCACACCACACTTAGTGCAAGCCTGATAACGAGCATACGGCAACAAATCCACATACGCCGCCTCAACAGCATCCCAAATCTGAAGTATCAACTCATCAACTTGGTCACGCATCTCTGCAACACGCTGTTGATTACGACTAGTCGACTGCTGATAAGTCTTACGATTAGCATGCTGGTCACAAAATATATCATAATGCACACGAACCTTCGCTATTGTAGGATATGCCAAAGGCGCCCCCCCCTGAGCCACACGCTCTTGCTCTCCATCAATAATCTTACGCCCCCATACCACAAGAGCAGCATCAGTAGTCAAATCAGGTACTGTAAAATCATCTGGGTCTAAACCATAAAGCACCTTTATGTCTTTTTTAAACTCACCACGCAACACCGCAAAGTTCAACACTTGAATAAAATGCGAAACATACATACGAGCATTTTTCACCATATTCTGATACTTCTTGCTCTCCGACACCTGAGTCTCAAAAGTCATATTATACTGGCTCACCAATGTTTCAAACACTGGCAAATAAGCCTTCGCCTGTGTCAACAAACGGAATGGCACGGGTATTTCATTCATCGGCATCTTCTCCATCGCAATCGCCTTTTTCAACGATTTAAGACGAGCTTGATCTGTTTTTGGCAATCTTCTATAAGGCATATTTTAAGTCGAAAATTAAAAGTTAAAAGCTAAAAAAACTAATCCATATCTACTAAAACGCTATCTCTCTACTAATCAATGCGACCCATCAAATTCTTAGCAAACTCCACAAATGGAGCCTTTTCTTCGTCTGTCTTATTTATTTTTGCAAGCGAAGCCATAGCCTTTGCATAATACTCTTCCATTGCTTCATTGCAAACTGCAGGCATCTCCATTTGAGTATAAATATCAATAATAGTTGCTATCTTCTCCTCTTCTGCAATATCAGTGTTTTTCAACAACTGAGAGATAGTTTGGCGTTGTGACACACCGCATTTTTTGAGTGTTTGAATCAAAAGGAATGTACGTTTACCACAAAGAATATCACCACCTATTTTCTTGCCAAAGGTCTTTTCATCACCATAACAATCAAGATAGTCATCGCGAAGTTGGAACGCAATACCGATGGCAATACCAAAATCGTAAAGATTTTGAGCATCAGCCTCAGAGGCACCTCCAAGAATAGCACCCAACTTCAAGCAACCCGCCAAAAGAACAGCAGTTTTGAGACGAATCATTTCATAATACTCCTCAATAGTTACATCTTCACGCTTTTCAAAATCAGTATCATACTGCTGACCTTCACAAACCTCCAATGCAGTTTGAGAGAAGAGTTTAAGAACAGGCAACAATTTATCTGCAGAAACACCTTCAAGATATTGATATGCCTTGATAAGCATTGCATCGCCAGAAAGAATAGCTGTATTATCATCCCATTTTGCTTTAATCGTAGGACGACCACGACGCACATCTGCATTATCCATTACGTCATCGTGCAACAATGTAAAATTATGAAAAATCTCCATCGCTGCAGCAGGCTTAATACATTGCTCTATATCACCACCAAACAACTGTGCCGCCATCAATACAAGAGTCGGACGAATACGTTTACCCCCCGATTGCAACGCATAATCTATTGGTTCATAAAGATTTTTAGGTTCTTGATTCCAATCTATTTGTTCAAAATAGTTTTTTACGTAACTTTTTATATCCATGATAATTTTTCTTACTCTTAAAATTCATTTTCAATAATTTCTGTCATCACATCGGCTATATCAAGCCCAGCAGCACGCACTTGTTGAGGGATGAAACTTGTAGCAGTCATACCCGGAGTGGTGTTCACCTCCAAAAGATTGATATTACCCTCTGCATCAATAATATAATCTACACGAATAATACCTTTTGCATTAAGAATACGATATATTTTCGCTGTAGTTTGTTGCACCTGTTCTGTGATTTCAGCACTCACGCGTGCAGGAGTGATTTCATCTACTTGACCATTATATTTTGCATCATAATCAAAAAATTCATTGTCAGTAACCACCTCTGTAATAGGGAATATACGCGTAGCTGTTTTGGTTTTATACATTCCACTTGTCACCTCTGTACCTTGCATATATGCCTCAATCATCACCTCCTCGCCTTCGCTAAATGCCTTTGCAATAGCCTCTTGGATTTGGTCTTGAGTTTTCACCTTTGTAACACCAAAACTACTGCCTCCTACGCTTGGTTTAATAAAACAAGGCAAACCAATTTCTTGCATAACTTGTTCGTCAGTAACACTCTCACCCGCACGCAACACTATGCTATTTGCCACACGGATACCAAACGAACGAAGATAGTTATTACAAGCATATTTATCAAATGTCAGAGCAGCTTGCAATACATCGCAACACGAGAACGGAATATTCAATAGACGGAAATAGCCTTGAAGAATGCCATTTTCGCCTGGAGTGCCATGAATTGTTATATATGCAAAATCGAATTTAATCTTTTCGCCTTGATAAGTAAACGAAAAATCATTTTTATCGATTGGCATTTTTTCACCCGATGGGAGCTCTACATGCCAATCTTGACCAATGATAACTACAATATACTTTTCATACTTCTCACTTGGAATAAAACTATCCAAACCTGCAGCACTGCGCATCGAAACTTGCCATTCGCTTGAATCTCCGCCTGCAACTATCGCTATTTTTCTTTTCATTATTTATTGTTTTCTGTATTGTTCTTACTTAGGGTTATCCTTCGTATATGTTTCGTATATCCTTCGTATATCCTTCGTAGAAGGTAGGGTTATCCTATGAAGAAGGTAAGGATTAGTCAAGGATATTTGAAGGGTTGTATTTTCGCCATTTTTCTAACAATGCCGTTATGTCGGCTGGCAATTCACTATCAAATTGCATCCATTCGCCCGTAGTAGGATGCTTAAATCCGAGAGTTTTGGCATGCAATGCTTGACGTGGACACACCTCAAAACAATTACGCACAAATTGTTTGTATTTGGCAGTTGGCACACCTTTCAGAGGCTCATTGCCACCATATCTATCATCATTGAACAATGTATGCCCTATGTGTTTCATATGCACACGAATCTGATGCGTACGACCTGTTTCGAGTTTACACTCCACCAATGTGCAATATGCAAATCGTTCAATTACTTTATAATGAGTAACAGCATGCTTCGCCAATGGATTTTCATTCTCATCAAACACGGTGAACAACATACGATCACGTGGGTCGCGAGCTAATGCCCCTACTATCGTGCCTTGATCTTCTTTTACAGTACCCCAAACGAGTGCGTTATAGGTGCGCTCGGTGGTTTTATTGAAGAATTGCAATGCAAGATTGGCTTTTGCATCTTCATTTTTTGCTACAAGCAACAACCCAGATGTGTCTTTATCAATGCGATGCACTAACCCGATATGCGGATTGTTTGCATCAAACTTTGGGTCGTGACGCATGTGCCATGCCACTGCATTCAAAAGCGTACCATCAAAATTACCAAACCCTGGGTGCACCACCAAATTTGGTTGCTTATTGACCAATATTATATCATCATCCTCATAGACAACTTCAATCGGAATATCCTGAGGCTCAATAGTTACTGCACTACGCGGATAGTCTAACACGATTGATATAACATCAAGGGGCTTTACCTTATAATTACTTTTTACAGGCTTATCATTAACCAAAATACGCTCTGCATCGGCAGCCTCTTGAATACGATTGCGCGACACATTGCCCATACAATTCACAAGGTATTTATCTATGCGCATCATAGTTTGCCCCTTATCAACCGTAAAACGATAATGTTCATAGCGCTCACGCGGCTGCTCCAACATCAAATCATCATCTTCTTCGTATATATTATTCGTATTTTCCATAAGAATCAAAAAAATATTTCATCCATCTCCTGAGTTCCTTTCGATAATTTCAACTCGACAGTCTTTCCTCCATACACCGACAATCCAGCATCTGGAGCTTGCTGATACACTCTAAAGTTCAAACTATCAATACTATCAACTGGTATTTCATCAAAATGAGCAGCACCAAACCCTAATCGATATTCTTTAATTGTTTTTCGGGCTTCAGGCAATGTCATACCAAGAAAACTTGGCACTACCACTTCTATTGACATATCATTTTGCCCTACAACAAGTATTATCTGACTTCCATCTGGCACTTTTGCTCCCGCCGACAACGTACTATCGCCCCACATCACAGCCAACACCTCATCATTGAATTCATACGGCTCATAGCGTACTGAATCGACATTAAATCCTAATGTTTTTAAGTTCGATTGCACTTTACGGCGACTTTCACCCACAAGATTTGGCACCATCACCATTTTACGCTGTTTACTATTTACGGTAATATAAATCTTACGGTTCTTTTT
This sequence comes from Paludibacteraceae bacterium, assembly GCA_017550055.1. Taxonomy (GTDB): domain Bacteria; phylum Bacteroidota; class Bacteroidia; order Bacteroidales; family Paludibacteraceae; genus Aphodosoma. The sequence continues at coordinate 3,115 of JAFYMM010000210.1, read as the reverse complement.
CACTTTAGTTCCCGCAGCAGGTGCTTGTTCTGCAATTTCGCCACCCCTTCTCGAACGAATATAAACCGAATCGATAATTTCATAACTCAAATTACTATCTTTAAGCAACAATTCTGCTTCTTCGACATACAAACCCGTCAAATTAGGCACCTCCACAGCTTCCCCATGTCGAGTATAAACATCCAATCGCCAAAACACAACAAAACAAACAACCGCAACTAAAACTATAGCCGCAAGTATATTCAACCACAAAAAACGACTTTTCAAAAAATTCCAAATTGTTTTCATAATTCTTTCAAATACAAGATATGACACACAAGATACAAGACTTAGACTCAAGACTTTCTACATCGTATCTTGCGTCTTACATCTTACACCTATCAAAGTGCAAAGTTACAAATTTTTGAGCAATAAAAAAAGTATAGACAAAATAAATTTGTCCATACTTTTCTTATTTTCTCAATGTAACCGACTTAACAATTATGCTTTTTTGCAATATTCGTCAGATACAGTCAATTTTTTACGACCATGAGCGCGACGTGCAGCCAATACACGACGACCATTTGCTGTAGCCATTCTTTCACGGAAACCGTGTTTGTTTCTTCTTTTACGATTAGAAGGTTGGAATGTTCTTTTCATTGCTTCAATATTTTAATTGTTTTTACTTTTCACCAATTCGGGTTGCAAAGTTAGTCATTTTTTTCAACATAGCAAACTATTTACCCTCTTTTTTGCAAAAAACTTTCGTTTAGTCCTTAAATATAGGGCTTTTATCGTTTTTTTTTCGTACCTTTGCACCCGATTTCTACAGCATTTTTGCGATTTTATTAGCAAATCACCCATAGTTTCAACCTTTCTTTATTTGCTTTTTTTCGCAAAACTCTCATTTTTAACTGCAAAATCACTTAAATACAATGGATAAAAAACTCTTCATCGAAACCTACGGTTGCCAAATGAACGTGGCTGACAGCGAGGTAGTAGCTGCTATTATGCAGTCCGATGGCTATATGCTTACAGACAAAATCACCGAAGCCGATGCCATTTTGGTCAACACATGTTCTATCCGCGACAATGCCGAACAAAAAGTTCTTGGCCGTTTACAATACTTCCAATCTCTTCGCCGCAAAAACAAAAATCTCATTGTTGGCGTAATCGGTTGTATGGCAGAGCGCGTACAAGACGACTTGATAAACAACCACGATGTTAATTTCGTTGCTGGTCCTGACGCATATCTCGACCTACCAAACCTTGTAGGTGCTGCCGAACGTGGCGAAAAAGCCATCAATGTGGAACTCTCTACTACCGAAACCTACAAAGATGTCCTCCCTGCTCGCATCGGCAAAACTATTTCTGGATTTGTTAGCATTATGCGTGGCTGCAACAATTTCTGCTCTTACTGCATCGTCCCTTACACTCGTGGACGTGAACGCAGTCGCGACCTCAACAGCATTATCCGCGAAGTCAAAGACCTTGAGGCTAAAGGCTACAAAGAAGTTACACTATTGGGCCAAAACGTCAATTCATATAAATATGTCGATGGTGAAAATACAATTGGCTTCCCTGAATTGCTCGAACGTGTAGCCGATGCAGTACCTACTATGCGCATCCGTTTCACTACATCTCACCCTAAAGACATGAGCGATGCAACACTCGAAGCCATCAGCCGCCACCCTAATCTTTGCCGATTCATCCACCTTCCAGTACAAAGTGGTAGCAACGCTATACTCAAAAGCATGAACCGCAAATATACTCGCGAATGGTATCTCGACCGCATTGCTGCCATACGTCGCATTCTTCCTGATGCTTCAATTGGCACCGACGTATTCTGTGGCTTCCATGGCGAAACTCTCGAAGACCACGCACAAACTCTCTCGCTTATGCGCGAATGTGCATTCGACCAAGCCTTTATGTTCAAATATTCCGAACGCCCTGGCACTTTCGCTTCTCGCCATTTGCCTGACAATATTGACGAAGAAGAAAAAGTTCGCCGCTTGAATGAAATCATCGCTCTTCAAGTCGAACTCAGCCACGAATCCAACAAACGCGACATCGGCAAGACTTTCGAAGTCCTCATCGAAGGCTACTCAAAACGCAGTCGCGACCAATTCTGCGGTCGTTCTTCTCAAAACAAGATGATAGTATTCCCTAAATCAGGACACAAAATCGGTGATACCGTAATGGTTCGCGTAACAGAAGTCACTGCCGCCACCCTCATTGGTGAAGTAGTAGAATAATCATAAAAAAATAGTGGACTAAAAAATATTTAGCCCACTCTTTTTTTTGGGTAACTCTATTTCTGACTCCATGACTTATACTCTTCCCAAGTCTTTCCTTGTTCTATCAGTTTCAAATTTTCTTCTGAAATAATCACACGCTCCACTTTATCAAGCGTTATACGACCTTGCAAAGTTGGCTCAGCTAGCATGGTGCGCTCATACCACTCTGTCTCTTCGTACGACTCTGTTGTTATCGAAATATACGTCAATCCACCTACACTACGTTTCGCCAAATCATAATCCTTAATCATGAATTTAGTGAAGTTAAATGCTGCCAAATCATACAACAATGCGTTTAGATTCACATCTTCGTTGCGAGGTATCAGCAACAAATAGTGTGCGGTTTTCTTTTCTGCCGAGAATGTAGCATTCTTCAATTCTTCATCTACAATCTCCTCTTGTGCCAAATCCTCTCGCTTTTCTAATATCGAACCATGCGTAGTGCCTTGTTGAGCTTCTCTACCTTGACTCATCAATGCCAAAATATCTTTACTCATCGGTGTTACATCCGATTGTGGATATTTTTCAACCAATTCTGTCAACGCCTGGAAAAATGGCTCCTCTGATTGCGTTTTCCCTATACTCAACGCATTCAAAAATGCAAATTTTGGCATCAACGAACTCATCGAATAGTTCGTCGCCATATTATCATAATTAGCAAACACACGCTTAAATTCTCCATTACTATATGCCTCGTATGTATCAGCATACAACGAATCCTGCATTGCCAACATCTCTTTTGTTCGCTCCATATAGTCTGGTTGCGACAAAACCGCCGCATATTTGCTTTCTGGATATTCTGCTACAATTTTCTGACGATAAGCCTCTTGACCTTCTTT
>JAFYMM010000209.1 GCA_017550055.1 Paludibacteraceae bacterium | reverse complement strand
ATTATTTATACTTGATAATGACATACTTGTGCCAGTTGGAGCTGTAGAGGTAATAGACTTGAATCCTGAAAAGCACACTATGGTAGTAGAATTGCCAGAAGGACTTATTTAATTCATAATCACTCTCTATTCTATTATGAATCGCACACATATAGGAATATTTGGGCCTCGCAATGCAGGGAAATCATCGTTGGTGAATATGCTTACATCGCAAGAAGTGAGCATAGTGAGTTCCGTGGCAGGCACAACCACTGACCCCGTGAGCAAACCTATTGAAATCAACGGATTGGGGGCTTGTGTTTTCATCGATACTGCTGGATATGACGACCATGGCATGTTGGGCGAAATGAGAGTTACGAAAACAAAAGAGGTGCTGAAACGTTGCGATATAGCTATATTCTTGATTCCTAACACCATTTTTGAAGACAAAGACAAATTGCAAGAGGCAACAAAATGGTTCACTCTGATAAAAGAACGCAGTAAAGCCATACTCGTTGTCAATAATTTCACAGAAACATCCTACGCAAGTGATGCAAAAAAACTATTCGGCGTTGACGAATATATCGAAATAAATATAGCTCAAAAAGATGGACGAGAAGAGGTGTTGAAGGCAATAGGGTTTGTTCAATCGCAATATCAGCAAGATTTGTCAATAGTAACACACCTTGTAAAACCGACTGATACGGTGGTACTTGTGATGCCACAAGACATACAAGCACCCAAAGGGCGATTGATTTTGCCCCAAGTGCAAACCATACGAGAATTATTGGACTATGGATGCACAACCATTTGCACTACAACTGCAAAATTAGAACAGACACTAAAAGGATTAAAAGATGCGCCTGCGCTGATTGTAACAGATTCGCAAGATTTCAAAACCGTATATGAATTGAAACCACAAGAATCGCGCTTGACATCGTTTTCGGTGCTATTTGCTCGTTGGAAAGGCGATATTGATGAATTCATACAAGGCGCAGAAGCATTGTCATCACTCACAGCCAACAGCCGAGTGCTAATCGCAGAAGCATGCTCGCATGCACCATTGGCAGAAGACATAGGCAGAGAAAAAATACCTGCCCTAATAAGAAAAAAAATTGATGCCAATATTAAATTTGACATTGTGTCGGGAAACGATTGGAACGTCGATTTATCACAATACGACCTCATCATTCACTGCGGTGCATGCATGTTTAGTCGCTCTCAAATGCTAAATCGCGTAAAAGATGCTAAGCAATATAAGACAAAAATAACAAATTATGGAATTACCATAGCATATCTCAATAATATTATTGACAAAATTATATGGTAAAAATAACAAAATTACAGTATTTCGAAACACTATAGCACAACAACTACATCAAAAATGACAAAAAAACATTTTACACAAAAAACTTGTTAATTCCATTAAAATTTTATAAATTTGCAACAACAAACAAATCTTTTTACTCTAACTATTAGCAAATTTATAAAATGCAATTTTCAAATTCTACAAACAAAGAAAACATCACTTTCGACACTGAAATAACAAAAAGTGATAACTTCAGTTGCAAATGCAAGTCGGTAATCTATAAAACTATAAAATCGGAAGATTATCAAACACTCACATTTAAGACCGACAACAATATAAATAGTTACGATTTCTTATTCGTAACCGAAGGAGGAGGCGTGTATAAATCACGTAATGCCACACAAGAAATAAAAGTAGGGTCTATTAGCATCATCAAATCAGGAGAGAAAATCGAATTTACACCAACAATAGGAAAAAAGACCTCATATTTTCACATATCAGCATCTTGCCTACAATACACATTATTCCTCGAAAAAATAGATTTGTTCCAAAACTCACCAATTGCTAATATTGGTCAAAATGTAGAGATAGAGAACATATTTAGCAGTATGATACAAATCCTCAAAGAGAATAAATCTGGCGCACAAGCAGTTTTAAACACCTCTTTGCTTCTCGCACTTAGTATCGCAAATTACAAACTATTAAATTGCCACGAAAAAGAAGACCCAAACATTGAAAAAATCAATACAGCCGTCGAAATACTACGCCATGACACATCTACCAAAATCAGCCCAGAAGAAGTGGCAGAGCGCATAGGAATAAGTTATTCCCTATTTCGCCGTATCTTTAAAGAAACCATGGGCACATCTCCTGCCCAATATCAAATGGATATACGCTTGAAAAAAGCACAAGAATTATTGACTACAACCAATTATTCAATTGCCAAGATTGGTATGATGCTTGGCTTTTCTGATACCGCACAGTTCAGTACATTCTTCCGTAAACGTCAGAACATGACGCCTCGCGAATATCGAAACAAACATAAATAATTATAGAAAAGGAGACAGAATTTTTGATTCTATCTCCTTTTTTGTTCGAAAAAACAAACATAACCATTATGATAAAAAAAATCAGTATTGCTATACTAATCTTTTTAGTCTCTCACCTTGCTGCTGCTCAAGATATTGTGGTAGTGGGACAAGTGTTGTCGGCAGAAGATTCGCAACCTCTAGAAGCGGCAAGTGTGTGGTTTAAAGGCACAAACATAGGCTGTACTACAAACGAAGAGGGCTTTTTCATGCTTCGTAGCAACGAGCCACAACGCACCCTGATTGCAAGTGTCGTCGGATACAAACAGCGACAAATAAAACTTGATTACGGAAAAGACCAAATGATAAGAATATATCTAAAAGAAGATATTTCAATATTGGACGAAGTAATTGCAATGCCTAAACAAGACGATGCCATTCTTTTGTTAAAGAATGTGCATAAAAATAGGCACTACAATAATCCAAAAAATGTAGCAAATGTCAGTACCACAATGAACGACGTGACAGCTATAAACCTAACCGACATAAAACAAAAATCTTTACAACGCAAGTTATTCAAAGATTTAATGACCGGAACTATAGCGCAAACCGACACAACATTCTCTCTTCCCGTATATCTCAACCAGTCTATCTATGATTTAAGACTCGGTTCCGATAGCAATAGCTCTTCCCTATTAGACTCAAAACAAAATGCCTTAAACATCTTCCCTCCAGAGCATTGGCAAGAAATCATTACCACTTATACGCCTAATATAAATCCATACAAGCCATATTCTACCATATTAGGCCACAACTTCATGAATCCTGTTGCGCCAAATGCAAAGTTATACTACAATTTATATTTGGCAGATAGTGCCAATATCAATGGCTACAAAAATTACCAAATCCATTTTACTCCAAAATACAATCAAGGCTTACTATTCAAGGGCGACATGTGGATTGACTCTGCCACATACGCAATTACAAAAATTGATATGACCATTCCGTCACACACGCCAATCAATTATTTGAATAGCCTTAATTATGGATTCACAACAGCTCCATTGGGCAATACAATCTTTCCTGACAATGAAAAACAAGGGCTAGGACTAAACGTAAATCTCTATCCTAACAAAAACATACAATATTTCGGGGCCTTAATAAACGAAGAGCGTTCGTATATCAACACCAAATTATTAACTGACTCACTGACCATTAAGAGTATAAACGAAACAGTAGAACTACCTATCGACGACAAACTCGAGGCTACTTGGAACAAAATAGACTCTACCAACCAAACTCGCATACAAAAACTATCTGCTTGGGCAGTAGATATTATACTCAACCAGTATCTCCATATTTGGAAAATCGACGTAGGTCCAATCCTAAATCTATTCCATTTCAATCAACTCGAAGGTGCATCGCCTCGCCTAACTCTCCGATCGGGCGAATCTTTTGCCAAATATTTCACATTTGGCGGTTACTATGGCTATGGCTTTAAAGAGCAATACCAAAACGGAGAACTCATCAGCGATGGACTACACTCGTACGGAGGCAACATACAATGGCGTTTCGGCCCTACCAAACGCAACATTCTCGCCCTCACCTACGACCACAAGACCGAACGCATCGGTTTCGACGACTCCGACATCTATGCCGAAAGCCGTGTACACGATGTCGAAAACCTTGTCAACTCATGGGTAATGCTCTATCGCCCAGTCTCTGTTCTCGAACGTGCACGCCTTGGCGTACAGTATCAATACGAAAAACCGGGCTTCAAATTCCAACTCAACGCCTTCACCCAAAACTACCTCGGCAACCGCTTCATCCCTCTCATACACAATGGCGTTGAAGTTCCATACTATAGCCACACCGGACTCCGAACAGTATTCCGCCTATCTTGGCAACAAAGCTCACTCGACTATTTCTTCCACCGAATATATCTCGGCAGTCGCTACCCCGTAGTGCATCTATCTGCCGAAGGGGGCTACTACAAAATACCTGGCACTCCAACCACAGAACCCGTACACGACCTATTCGGCAAATTTGGCATCTACGCCCAACAACACACCGCTCTTGGCTTTGGCAAAATCCACTGGGCATTCCAAGCCAACGCAGTCATAGGCAATGCGCCATTCCCTGCCTTAATCATGGCTCGTTCTGCACGTTCTGCCTACCGACACGACACCGACTTCATGCTTCTCGGCTCAATGGAGCTAATGAGCAACTACTATGCCGCCCTAACAGCTCGCTACCAAACTCGAGGCTACATATTTGGCTACATACCATATCTCCAAAAACTCGGCATACGCGAAGACATCCTATTCAACATAGGCTACGGACACCTTAGCGACAAATACAAAGGCGACAACATATTAGCCATACCGCCCGACTACTACAATAGCGAACAAGGCTGGAACAAAATGCCATATATCGAATGTGGATTTGGATTCTCCAATATATTCAAAATTGGCGACATCGCATTCGTTTGGCGACTAACCCATCGCAACAGCACATCGCCAGACGCCCAAAATTTCGCAATAAAATGGCGCGTAGGCCTCGACTTCTAACCCCTACCCAACACCATACTTCTAGTAACCCTCTTCATAGGATAACCATACCCTCTACGAAGGATATACGAAGGATACACGAAGGATAACAATACCATCAAGCAACCTTCACCGAAGAAGACTGCCACAAAAAAAACAGACTACTCAACCAACATGAAAATAGAAATAGACAAAAATTCCGGATTTTGCTTCGGCGTGATGCGTGCAACATCAACAGCCGAATCCGAACTCGAAAAAGAACAACCCCTATATTGCCTCGGCGACATAGTCCATAATGGCCAAGAGGTCGAACGCCTGACACGTCTCGGACTAATAACCATCGACCACGCCCAATTAGCCGAATTGCAAAACGCACGAGTGCTACTTCGCGCTCATGGCGAACCGCCTCACACCTACGAAATTGCACAGCAAAACAACATCAAAATCATAGATGCCACATGCCCCGTAGTGCTAAAATTACAACAAAAAATCAAACAAGCCTACACCACCCACCCCGAAGCCCAAATTGTCATTTATGGCAAAATAGGCCATGCCGAAGTAATCGGGCTCGAAGGGCAAACCGAAGGCAAAGCCGTTGTAATTGAGGACGAAAACGATTTAAGCAAAATAGATTTCAACCGTCCAATCATACTATTTTCGCAAACAACCAAATCAATCGAAGGCTTCAACAGTCTAGTCAATAAAATAAAAGAAAAACTCTCAACCGACAACATTCAACCGACAACCGACAATAGCATCCACTTTGAGTATCACGACACCATTTGTCGCAACGTAGCAAACAGGATTCCAGATATCAAGAAATTTGCAGCTCAATTCGACGTAATACTATTTGTTGCAGGAGCCAAAAGTAGCAACGGCAAAGTACTTTTCAATGAGTGCCAAAGCATTAACCCTCGCACCCACTTAGTATCTTCACCCAACGAACTACAAGCCGAATGGCTCAACAACGCCGACTCAGTAGGCATCTGTGGAGCCACAAGCACACCAAAATGGCTAATGGAAGCCGTAAAATTACAAATCGAATCTCTCGACAATCACTAATCACTATACACTATACACTAATCATTAAATATCACATAAAGGTGCAATACGAATTAAAATGTATCGGAGTTCTCACCTCAGGAGGCGATGCTCCAGGAATGAACGCAGCAATACGAGCCGTAACTCGCGCTGCTATATATAACGGCATAAAAGTCAAAGCCATCTATCGTGGCTACAAAGGTCTTATTACGGGCGAAATAAAAGAATTCGAAACTCAAGACGTAAGCAATATAATCCAACAAGGAGGCACGATATTAAAATCTGCTCGTTGCAATGAATTCAAAACCGCAGAGGGACGAAAATGGGCCTACGACACCATACAACGCGAAGGCATAGATGCCCTCGTAGTAATCGGTGGCGATGGCACATTCACAGGTGCTCGTGCGTTTGCACAAGAGTTTAATATGCCAATCGTAGGCATTCCAGGCACTATCGACAACGACCTTTGGGGCACTGACTCAACAGTTGGCTACGACACTGCACTTAACACCATCATGGAGTGTATCGACAAAATCCGCGACACAGCCACCTCACACGAACGCCTTTTCTTTATCGAAGTCATGGGGCGTGACGCAGGATTCCTTGCCCTCAACTCAGCTATTGCATCTGGCTCCGAAGCTGCAATTATACCCGAAAAAGAAACCTCTGTTGCCCAACTCGACGAACTTATCAATAATGGTTTCCGCAAATCTAAAAATAGTAGTATCGTTATAGTTGCCGAAGGCGGAGGTGGCGCACAAGCAATGGCTGACCGCATCCACCAGCAATATCCTGAATACGACATCCGCGTATCAATCCTTGGTCACTTACAACGTGGTGGCTCCCCTACTGCCTACGACCGCATATTAGCTTCTCGCATGGGCGTAGCTGCTATCGAGGCACTAATGGACGAACAACGCTCCATCATGATAGGCATAGTAAACGACGAAATTGTACATGTACCATTTTCAAAAGCAATAAAAGACGACAAACAAGTGAACCTTGAAAAGGTAAATGTGTTGCAAATTTTATCAATTTAACTCCAAAACAAGAATTTTTCATAGTAGAGACGCACTATTTTGCGTCTCTTTTTTCTTAAAAATCATGTTCTACAACATAATTTTAAGAAATCAACATACAAATAACACACTAATAATCAATACAAAATAAATTTTATGCAAAAATATATGCCAAATATTTTGGTATTTTCAAAAAAAGTTGTACCTTTGCATTCAGAAAATCGCAATTAAGCGAACACAATAAAGCTTACTTTAATTGTTGAGCAAAAGCGATTTCCTGACAAAAAACATCGCGGAGTGGAGCAGTGGTAGCTCGTCGGGCTCATAACCCGAAGGTCGTAGGTTCGAGTCCTGCCTCCGCAACTAAGTTAGAGACGTAATTATTTACGTCTCTTTTTTTATATATATTTTCTTGGAATAGCAAAATTTATTTACTACCTTTGTGGCATATTTAAAATTCCACATTATGAAATACTCTATTTTCAAATCGCTATTCACTATTTCCTTATCTCTATTTTGTATTTTAATCAATGCCCAACCACTATTAGTCGGACATAGAGGAAGTTATTGGGGAGTGGAAAATACTTCTGAAGCATTTATAAATGGAGCACTAAAAGGATATGATTTTTTGGAGTGCGATATAAAAGTTGCAGGTGATGGAACTATTGTACTAACTCATGATGACACAACAGAACGATTAGGAGGATCACTCACAATTAGTTCGTCAACTTTAGAGCAATTAAAAGCTGAAACCTATACTCAAACACGAGGAGGAATACAATATACCGGAAAGATTTGTACATTAGAAGAATTTCTCGATATTTGCTCAAAATATAAAGTATCCCCAGTGATTGAATTAAAATGGGCAACTGGAATCAATAGCAACGACCAATCTGGAATGCCTAAATTGGTAAAATTGATTGAAGAAAAGGGGTTTAGAGATAAATGCGTAATTTTAACCTCTATGAAACCTTGCTTAGAGTATCTTAGAAGAAATTATCCTGATATTAAATTGCAATTCCTAACAAATTCAAATTGGGAAAATCATTTTGATTGGTGCGTTGAATGGAAAATGGATGTAGACATTAAGTCCAGCTGTTTCAACAAAGAGACAGTGGAAAAATTCCACAAAGCTGGACTAAAAGTAAATGTTTGGACTGTAAATGACCCCTCAGCTTATAAGAATTACACTTCAATAGGGTGCGACTTTATCACTACTGACTATTTAGACCCTGAAAATTTAGATAACAATATAGTTCTTGACACAAAATAATACTAAAAGAACAAAACCTCCACTAAGGTAAAACAATTTTTATTAAACTTATAACAAAAAAGAGCAAATCCGTTTGGATTTGCTCTTTTTAAAATAAATATTTCAAACAAAATTATTAAGCTTTACCTGCAGAACCAAGCACATTATTAACTTTGTGCATATAGAGTTTTTTGAGTTCTTCGCGAGCTGGGCCAAGATATTGACGTGGGTCAAATTTATCAGGTTGCTCAATTAAGAATTTACGAACTGATGCAGTCATTGCAAGACGACCATCAGAGTCAATATTGATTTTGCAAACTGCAGATTTTGCAGCTTCGCGAAGTTGTTCTTCTGGAATGCCGATAGCATCTTTCAATTTACCTCCATTAGAGTTGATTGTTTCAACATATTCTTGTGGAACTGAAGATGAACCATGAAGTACGATAGGGAAACCAGGGATTTGTTTTTCGATTTCGTGAAGAATGTCGAAACGCAATGGTGGTGGAACAAGCATACCATTAGCATCGCGAGTACATTGTGCAGGAGTGAATTTGTTAGCACCGTGAGATGTACCAATAGAGATAGCCAATGAGTCAACACCTGTACGTTTTACGAAGTCAACTACTTCTTCTGGACGAGTGTATGTGTGATGTTCAGCAACAACATCATCTTCAATACCAGCAAGTACACCAAGTTCGCCTTCTACTGTAACGCCATATTGGTGAGCATATTCAACTACTTTTTTAGTAAGTTCGATATTTTCTTCATAAGAATGGTGTGAACCATCGATCATAACAGAAGAGAAGCCCATATCGATACAAGATTTGCAAAGCTCGAATGTGTCACCATGGTCAAGGTGGAGACAAATTTGTGGTTTTTCCCAACCAAGTTCTTTTGCATATTCAACAGCACCTTGTGCCATATAACGAAGAAGTGTTTGGTTAGCATATTTACGTGCTCCACTTGACACTTGAAGAATTACAGGAGATTTTGTTTCAGCACAAGCTTGAATAATAGCTTGCATTTGTTCCATGTTGTTGAAGTTGAATGCAGGAATTGCATAACCGCCTTCTACTGCGCCTTTGAACATTTCTTTGGTGTTCACAAGGCCTAATTCTTTATAACTTACCATATATTTAATCCTTTAGTAGCGAGTAAGAGACCAAAAATAATGCCCCGACTGCGCTTATTATTTATTAAGATTTGTTTTGCAAAGATACAAAATAATTATGAATTACGAATAATGAATCACTAATTATTTTTACTTACGGAGGTCAAACACGTATGCCACTGATAGTTTTACTGTTCCTTGTGTAAAATAAGGTTTTGCATTCTTCAAAGGCAACGTGTAGGTGTATTTATTAAAATTATCGTTATTGAATCCGTGTTGATAAGATAATCTTCCTTGTAATCCATTCCATTTGAATGCTAAACCTACTTCTGTGGCGATTTCACAACGCACAATACGTCCTTCTTCGCCAAACATATCTTCTTTTTCGTGTGTTACTGGTTTATGAACTCCTGTTGGCACATTTTCGGTATTATTTTCCCATGCCCAATCTGTGCCATGCAAGCCACAAGCGAAAACCGGACCACCAAACAAAGAGACTACATAGCCATTCTGCATAGGGAAGTTGACATAAAAGTGGAATGGGACATTTAGATAACCTAATTGTCGCTTAAATCTGTTAGAAATATAGGTTGACGTACTATCGTTGTTATAGTTTATATTCCAACGCATTGTGCGCATTTCATACATCACTGCAGCATCAAAGCCCCAACGATTTGTAACATCCATTTCAAACAACATACCTGCATGCATACCGCCACCAGGCAACATAGTAAATGTTGCAGATTTATCAACTTGCGTAACAATGCCATACGACATTGACGGACCTCCAATAAAACCTAATTTCTGAGCACTTACTTTAATGCTTAATGCACATTGCAAGATGCAAAATAGTATTATAAATATTTTTTTCATATTTAGAAATTCACTTGTGGGGCTTTAGCAGCTTCAACATCTGCATGAAAATATGTAACTATATCAAATCCAAACATACGACTTAAAATGTTATTTGGGAAACGACGAATCATGGTGTTATAAGCTTTTGCTGTATTATTATATGCTTGGCGTGTAACTTGAATGCGATTTTCGGTACCTTCTAACTGTTCTTGAAGGTCGCGGAAGTTTTGATTTGCTTTCAAATCGGGATAATTTTCTGTAATCATCATTAAACGGCCAAGTGCTGAATTAAGTTCACCTTGAGCTTCTTGATATTTTTCGAATTCTTCACGTGAGAAATTGTCAATATCGACAGTAGTTTGTGTTGCTTTAGCTCGAGCATTTACTACATTTTCAAGTGTTTCGCTCTCGTGAGTCGCATAACCTTTGACTGTTGCCACGAGATTTGGAATCAAATCGGCACGGCGTTGATACTGACTTTCAACATTTGACCACTCTGTTGTAACAGCTTCTTGCGCTGTTACCATATGGTTATAAGAATTTACAACCCACAACACTGCTATTGCCAATAGTGCAGTGATGATAATTAACATCAGTTTTGTACGATTCATCATATTTTTTATTTATTTTTGGTTTTATAATAATTTATGTTTACATAGCTCAAATATCAAAAATAAGCTTTTTATACATGTCAGTCTTCTTGCTTGAAGGTTGCTTGAAGGTATCTCTATCCTTTGAAGAGGTTATGGAGAGCCTATGATGAGAAGGCGAATAAATAGAGATTAAAATCGGCCTCCTGCTCCACCGCCACCTGAAAAACCACCACCGAAACTTCCACCTCCAGAAAATCCGCCACGACCACCACTGCCTCGTGATACTATTATGATAGGTATCACATAAGGTACTATTTTGCAACAATGGCAATTTGCGCATTCATGCACTTTCTCGCCACGACCAGTGGAGAATGATGTGGCCGGAGTGATTATTCTATCACTGACAAGGCTATAGGTCTTTGCACCACACTGCGGACAGCATTGATATTTGGTCGTTAGTTTCTCGTATGGTAGGACCTTGTAATTCTCGCACACATTGCACTTCCATACGTCGTAGTCGATACTTTTAACTCGTTCTTCGGCTTGTTGCTTGAAATTGAGATAGTGGTCTTCTTCTGCTTCAGAGAGTAATCGCATAGAGCCACCACAATGGTCACACTTTATTGGTCTTTCGCGCAACGAACGATGAAATTTTGACGCATACCAATAGAAGAACAGTATCGGCAGTGGGAAAACAAAGGCTAATACTTTTGCCCCAAAAACTAAATCGCTGATGCGATAATATATTACGTTATTTTCGCCTCGAAGATTTTGCGTGCGATTATAAAACAAAATTGCAAGAAAGATAAGTATCAAAAACGCAATTGTGAAATAAATCGTCAAAAAATCGGCTATAATGACCCGAGGAGATTCTGTGTTAAGCAATAGTTCTTCGCGCGCCGAATCAGTGGTTAGCCTACTTGAAATATCGGTTAGACCTACGCCGAAAGCCTCATCTACACGTCCTTCGCGCATCAAAGGAAATATTTTTTCGTCGAGCAAAGAATTTAGGTAAGCGTCAGGCAATAGACCTTCGAGACCATAGCCCGTTTCGAATTTCATTGCTCGAATATCAACCACATAGAGCCAAAGCAGACCATTATTCTTGCCCTCTTTCCCTATACGCCAAGTGTTAAATAAATCATAAGCAAATCGGTATTCGTCATCCCCCTCTATGCCTGGCACTATTACAATTGCTATTTCTACACCGACTTCTCGTTCAAGTGCGATACAGATATTATTTAATTCTACAGATGCAGTTGACGACAATACGTTTTTGATATCACTCACATAACTGTTTTCTCCTTTCTGCTTTGGATTAAAGACTTGTGAAACAGTCAGCTTTTGTGCATTAAGAAAGGATACAATAGAAAGGAATAATATGAAGAATAATTTACGCATCAGTAATTTATAACATCAACTAATTCTATATCAAAAATCAAAGTGCTATATGGAGGTACAGAAAAGTTTCCATACGCGCCCTTGCTACCACTCTCGCCATAGGCTTTTTCATGAGGAATATAAACTCGCCAATATGACCCTTGAGGCATTTTGGCTAAAGCTTCTTGCCAGCCTTCAACAACATTTGAAAGATAAAACGAAGAGGATTCGCTATAATCAAAACATGTTCCATCGACTAACCATCCTGTATATTTCACCTTTATCGCACTTGACACTTCTGTCACAGGATCGACCGATGGTTTAGGTATAGCACCAAAACCAGTGTGGTACTTCTCAATCAATACACCCGATGGCAAAATCTCTACCTCGAGAACATTAGTATCCAACCCTAATTTATCTTTTTGAGCAACGATCCACTCCTCATTGTATTCTTTCCACGACATAAATCGCTCGTCGCAAGAAACAAACGCCAATACCACCAAAAATAAAAACAATATTTTTTTCATAAATCAATATATTTAACTTCGAATAAACACTCTTATTAAAAAACTACAAATTTGGCACAACAATTTTTTTCAAGACCATCATAATTACCATAGGCACAACAATCACTAAAAACGAAATTGCTACCATATACTTATTACGTTGTTCCTCTGGCACATCAATAACGCCTTCAGACATTACCCACACCAAATAAAATATATAAACGTAAAAAAAGTTTACAAAGAACATATTAGGCATCAACGATAAAAGTAACTTTACAACAAAAGAGACCGACATCAACGAGACAACCATCAACGACACATTACGATCTTCACATTGAAATTTGAAAAAACGAGTTGACACTAAGCGCACCAAATAAAACAATACGCCATAACTAACTACAAACGAAAAATAATCGAATATTGATTTTACAACGGCAGTTGCTACACCCTGATTAGCAAATAAGGAAAATCTTATAAATCCTGCAACAAACAATATTTCAGCAAGAGGCATGACATATTGTCGCAAAATATTTTTCCCATAAAAAGTATTTAGCAATGCCTCATAAGACAACGTCTCATCAGGTTTAGACGCGATCATCCAAACATGCTTTAGGGGAAATTTATAACGTTCAAACACTTTCTAATTAAAATTAACGATTAATAATCCTATCATTTCGCTCCATTCATTTTAAGCCACTCTATCTCCTCAGCCCAAAGAGTTTCATCTGGTGTTTCTAAAATTAGTGGTATATTGTCAAAACGAGAATCTTGCATAATTCTCATAAACGGATTTGCACCTAACAAACCATTACGCAATGTTTCGTGACGGTCAACGCGTGAAGCCAACTCTTTTTTTGAATCATTAAGGTGCATACCTCGCAAATACTCAAATCCAATCACTTCATCAAAATGTTTCCAAACCTCATCAAAACCATCTTCTGACAACAAATCATAGCCTGCAGCAAAAGCATGTTGTGTATCAATACACACTCCCACACGCGACTTATCATCGACTAAATCAATTATAGCACGCAAATGCTCGAAACGATACCCAACATTAGTGCCTTGACCTGCAGTATTCTCTAACACCGCAATAACACCTTGTGTTTTATCTAAGGCAATATTTATACTTTCGGCAATCGTTTTCAAACAATCTTCCTCTGAAATATTCTTAAGATGCGACCCTGGATGAAAATTCAGTCTATCAAGACCTAATAACTCGCAACGATGCATCTCCTCGATAAATGACTTGCGACTTTTTTCAAGCGATTCCGCATCAGGAGAACCTAAATTTATCAAATAACTATCATGAGGCAATATTTGTGCCGCAGTATAGCCATACTCCGCACAACGCGATTTAAACATCGCTATTGATTGCTCTGTCAATGCAGGCGAGAACCATTGACGCTGATTCTTTGTAAACAAAGCAAATGCTGTTGCTCCAATATTATGTGCATTCAATGGAGCATTCTCCACTCCACCCGATGCGCTTACATGTGCTCCTATATATTTCATAACTGAAAATTAAAAATTAAAAAAAATACAATTCATCATCATTTTGTATAGTTGCGTTTGCGCATAAAAATAAACACAACCCCAAACACAACAAGTAAAAACATTGGCAATAACGTGTTTATATAAATCCACACATTACGTTGCGATTCAACTACAGCACGATTCAATAATCTCAAATCCACACGACGATTACGCAACTGCATGACTCCTTCGTCATCAGTCAAATACAACATTGCATTTAGAATAAAATCCTTATTCCCATGAGTTTGACGCGTCACTCTATCATATCCCAAAGGTACAAGCATCAAACCTTCACGATGTTGTTCTATGTCATTGCGAATAATATCTCCATCGGCTACCACAACCATACGAGTAGGCTCGCTCTTATCTACAATTTTATCAACTCTAACACCAGCAGGCGCCATACGGTGTTTATATATAGATTCGAATTTACCTTCCAACGCAACTGCAATTGGAACATATTGAGTCGTAAAATATTCTTTAGGCTCGACATTTATAGCTCCCATCACATCAATCTCAGATGGAGCTACATGCACATGACTTGCATTACTTGTAATCAATAAAACCTCTTTACGAATTCCCGCTGTATCGCCTACAATTTCAATGCCAGAAGCAAAATCAGCTTTAACCGCTTGCAATGTTTTGGTAATAGGATGATATGGCGAACCTTGCAACAATGGCATATAAAACCAAGGTATAGGCTCAAATCGAGGTTCTTCGGTAGGACGTGCAACATTAACTGGCATATACGCACATTGCATATCTTCAACCACTGTAGACGTTAATCTCACTCCATAACGAAACAACATATCACTTAAATTCACATCTAATGCAATCAATGGAGTTGTTCCTCCTTCCGACAACATATCATTTGACATTTGCGCTCCATCCAATAGCCACAACACACTACCCCCTCGCATTATATATTGGTCAATCACAAACTTATCTATTTCGCTATAACGCTCCATCGGTTTTGCCACAATAATAGCATCATAATCATCTAACACCGAAGCATCAGTACCTATCACGCCCCTGTCCACTTGAAAGTATCTACTAAGAGCATCACTTGCGTCGTATGTATACTCTTCGGATAACTCTCCATGTCCTTCAATAAAAGCAACTTTACGTATATCTTTTCGATTAAGAATACGTATTGCATCAACAAAAAGATATTCCAAATCAGCAATAGCACTATTCACTGCTGCTTCACCAGACTTCTGAGATGATGGGTGCATTAAACATATTGCCATTGTATCACGGCTACTACATATCTCAGCCCATGGAAATATAACTTGTTCTGACATCTTTCCTCCTCGCTCTCGCACCGTAACACTCATGCCACGCAACCCTCGCTGCTCTAATTCAGCATATGCCTCATACCGCTCTTCGTCCGTCGTTGCTCTATTTGGATTATACCCTTCAATCACGATTTGCTCTGAAGAATACATATTTAGTTCTCGCACCATATCTTCCGTAGCACGACGAAGACGAAGCATATTAGCATCTAAGTCTCCATCGAGATACAATCTTACGGTCAAAGCCTCATTCATTTCTGACACCAAAGATTTTGATGCTTCAGACAAAGAATAACGCCCCTCTTCCGTCAAATCAAGACGAAAAAACAATGTCTTAGTAAATATCAACACCAAAACAACAATCAAAGACACGAGACAGAATACACGTGATACGAAATTATTTCTTATAAATCCTTGTTTACTCATTTTTATTAAGAATAATCAATGCTCCAATTACACCAGGAATCCAACCAAGACAAGTAAGAATAAAAATAATCAAAAAAGAGCCACATCCTTTGTCTACTACGGCCAAAGGAGGAAAAATAATTGCTAATAAAACTCTTATAAATGACATAGATATTATTTTTTTTGAAAACGATACGGAGTACGCACCCGTTGCAATGTTTTATTTATTTCGCCCAATGCACTTTTCTCATCTTTTTTATTTTTCAATTCAGGATATTGAATACGAGTATGATAAATATTCTGTAATTTTTCAACAAACACTCGTTTTGCTACTTCAACATCTCTAAACGAGATAGGTGAATTTCTAAACTGTCCATCTGCCATTTGCCCATTCACAACACCCTCAACCAACTTAGTAATCGACTCTTCGTCATACGATTTCAAACTACGAGACGCAGCCTCTACTGCATCAGACATCATCAATATTGCAGTCTCTTTAGTTGAAGGCAGTGGACCTGGATAAGTGAATTTACGCTCATCTATTTCTTTATCTGGATATTGATTTTTAAAAGAATTATAAAAATACTTTACCTTGCTACATCCATGGTGCATCGAAATAAACTCTATAATTTGATATGGCAAATTATGTTTCTCTGCGATTTTCACACCTTCTTGAACATGAGATATAATCACCTGAGCAGCCTCTTCATACGACAATTCATTCAATGGATTAACCCCTGTCTGATTTTCAGTATAATACATAGGATTAACCATTTTACCCAAATCATGATATAAAGCTCCTGTTCGCACCAACAAAGCATTAGCTCTAATCTTCTTAGCTACTTCAACAGCCAAATTACTTACCTGCAATACATGTTGGAATGTACCTGGACATTTCTCACTAAATTCCATCAACAATGGACTATTGATATTCGACAACTCAACAAGAGTCACTTCGCTCAAAAATCCAAACAACTTCTCTATGATAAATATCAAACCATAAGCAAAAAGCAATGCCACTGAATTCAAAGCAAAAATAAACAACATCGACCAATCAACACTCTCCACCTCTACTCCTCGAGCCAACTCCATTGCAACAAACGAAACTACATACACCACAAATATCAACAAAGCCGACTTAACCAATTGCGCACGCGAATTCATATCTTTCAAACTCGATACCGCAACCATACCAACTAATATCTGCAAAAATACAAATTCCGTAGCATCAGACACCATCTGACCTGCCAATAACACTGTTATAACATGCACATACAATGCTGTTCGAGAATCAAAAAACACTCGCACAACAAGTGCTAACATTGCAAACGGAACAAGATATTCATTCAATTCAAGATATTGAGTAACTAATGACAAAAGTCCCAACATCCCCAACATCATAAATATCATAAATTCAGTTGCACGAATCGACTCAAGCACTTTTGGTCTAAATAGCACAAAATAAACAAAAAACAGAACTATTAAGACCAAAATCAATACCACATTGCCAATAATTTTCCAAACATCTTCGCCTTGATTCAACTCATCGCCATCAACTGCACGCTGTAAAGATTTCAATATTTGATATGACTCTTCTGCAACAACCTCTCCTTTGTCAATAATCTTTTCTCCTTTTTGAACCATCCCTGAAGTCAACATCACTCCATCAACAATTATTTGCAGCGCTTGATCTGTCTTTACTCTATCAACCGACAAATTGGGTTCAATATATTTTACAATATCCGATGTTTTCAATAGATTATCATCAATCCAAACCTCTACACTCGCCTTCGAGAGAATATAATCATATGCTGTCTTTGGCGTAAAAATAGAATTCAACAACACTTTACCTTTCACACTATTACCCTCTAACATAACAACTTTTTCAACACCCAAATACTCAAATTCTTGCTTATCCTGCAAAGAAATAACACCAACTCCATAAACCTCATTCAACCTCTCCAACAACCAATCACTCATCCTCAAATCTTTAATTCCTGTAATCTGCAATCTATGACCCATATCTCTCGCAACATAAGGCTCAAGACGAGTCAATGTCTCTGCTCGTTCTTTTTCAAGTTGATCTTCCGACTTATAAATGGCAAAATCTTTAGGAGCCATCACGGTTTCATACGCCCATGGCTTACCAATTTCAAAATAACGATCAAAATTATCTTCTTTAGGCAACAAGAAATATATAGCCACTACAGCCAATATAAGACTGACTGTATAAACCACATATCGTATATTTAATGATATAATTTTTCCTTTCATACAAACAATATTTTACAATCTGCAAATATACGAATTTATTTTTATATATCCTCACCAAAAACTATTAAAATTACTAAAAAAGAGAGGCCAACCAATCTAAATTGATTAACCTCTCTTTTTTCCTAGATTACACACCGTCTAAGTCTGTAACCTACACTTTATTATCTGCAATATAATTAGATACCGCCTTTAAACAATTTGCTTGGAGATACTTTTGTGATTTTACCCCATTTTGCTTTAATTGCTTTTTGATCAATTGTTTTAGGGTCACCAACAATTACGATTGTAACTGGTTTGCCTTTAACATTCTTTTCATAGAATGCTTTGATATCTTCATAAGTAAGATTATCAATAGCAGTCATATTAACTTTAGCAGGGTCATCAGTATAACCGAGTTTTTTCCATGCTTCGAACACTTGGCTCTTAGAACGCATACCTGGTTTAGCTGCCAATGCAGATTGATGGAGATATGTACGAATATTTTCCATACGTTCTGCTTCATTTTCAGGAGCTGGCATATCTGACAACAAGCCCATAAACACATCTACTGCATCTGCCACTTTATCGCCTTGTGTACCTACATAACCAAAGAGATAAGAATCTTTGCCTGGAAGTTCTCCTTGTGAAAGGTTACCATACGCTGTATAAGCCATTGAACGTTTTTCACGAATTTCGTTCATAACAAGACCACTGAAACCTCCTGAGAAGTATTGGTTAAATGCGTCATAACCTACATCTTCCTTAATATCGTATGGGTTAGAGTTTGCATAGAAATAAACTTTAGCTTGTTGCACTTTAGTATCAGCAAGGAAAATAACATTTGTTTTGTCATATGTTTTACGTGCGTGATAGTGAGGCGAATTAGAATCCATCATGCGTTCTTTCATTGGAATAGCATTCATTGATTTTGCTACTTCGTCAATTGATTTTTGACCACAATAGTGAATATCTACAGCATAACCAAACGCTTCTTGGATAGTAGTTGTAAGGTTAGTTTTGTTAACCAAATAGTTTTCAATAATTTCACCATCTACTACTGAATATTTATAAAGTTCATCCATTGGAATACGGTCAATATAGTGTGAATGTTCACCATAAAGAACATATTGAAGAAGTGCATTAGCCACTACGCTTGGATTACGTTTTTCTGAATAACGGCTCCAATATGCGTTAGAGATAACTGATTTGATTTGTTTATCATCAAGGTTAGGCATCATCACATGTTTTGAAAGAAGTGCAAGGATTTGATCCAAGTTTTTCTCATCACCACGAACTGTGATATAGAAATAGCTGTCTGAAACACTAAATCCAAATGTTGCACCAAGTTCTGAGTATTGACGACGAACTGCTTGTGCATCAAGGTTAGGCATCATACCTGCTGTATTCATCAACGATGCAGCATATTCAAGTTTTGGCATTTCATGTGTTCCAACACCATATCTCAATGTAAGTGAGAATACATTATTTTTAGTGTTAGGTGTATAGAACAATTTCACGTTTTTATAAAGTTCGCGTTCTGTTACATCTGCAAAGTTATTGAAGACTTCAGTTTGTGGTGTTACAGGGATAGCTTTGAACTCTTTAGCGTATGGAGTTTCTACACCTTTAGGTGGGTCAAGAGGTTTAATTGCTGGTTTAGCCAATTTATTTTTCTTAGGATCACCCTCTGTCATCTCAAGAGTCATACATTTTGCATCTGCAGGAAGATACTTGTTAATTACGCGAACAACGTCTGCTTTTGTAATAGCACGAATAGCTTCATCTTCTTTAAGATATGCCTCAATTCCTTCTGCGTATGCAAATGAATAAGTCACCATGTTCACTTTTGCATCAGTAGATTCAAATTGAGTTGTATATGATTGCAACAATTGGTCTTTTACTGATTTAAACAACCAATCAGGAATTGTTTGCTCGTTACGAAGTTTATCAATTTCTTTTGTGATATAACGTTGTGTTTGACCAAATGTTTCAAATTGACGTTGTTGCACATCGTAATAAGGCACACCAACTACCATAATACGACCTGCTTCACGACGTGAATCAAGAGATACATAAGCTGTTGACAATGTGTTGTCAAGCATCAATTTATCAAGAAGACCTGTGTTATGGCCGTTGTTCAAAAGGTTGAATGCTACACTAAGAGCCAATTCGTCTTTATCACCTTTTTTAACACCTGGATACACCCAATATACTTGTGGAGAATAACCCAATTTTGCTTTATATTTTTCGTTGCCTGTAATTTGAGTATCTGTAATTTGAGCGCGAGCAGGAATTTCTTTAGATTGAAGACGACCGAATTTTTCAGCGATAAGAGGTTTTGCTGCTTCTGCGTCAAAGTTACCTACAAGCATCAAACACATGTTGTTAGCCACATACCATGTTTGGAAAAACTCGATAAGTTTTGAAAGTGATGGGTTTTTCAAATGGTGTTGGAAACCGATAACGTCACGTTCGTATGGAGTACCTTTGTAGATATTGCCAAACAAGAATTGACGTTGGTGAGTTCCAAGGTCATCTTGATACATATTAAACTCTTCATACACGTTTTCAAGCTCAGCTTGGAATGAACGGAACACTGGGTTCAACAAACGTTCAGAGTTGATTTCCAACCATTTTTCCAATGCACCTGCTGGGAATGTATTGAAATAAGCTGTCAAGTCGTATGAAGTAAACGCATTCAAGTTGTCGCCACCATAACCTTCTGTGAGGTTAGAGAAGTCGTCTGTTGCGCCATATTGAGCTGCTTCAAGTGACACTTCATTGATTTTTTTGATAAGTTCAAGACGTTTAGCTTCATCTGTTTCTGCGTTGAACTCGTTGTAAAGAGCAATGATTTGTTCATAGAGTGGTTTCTCTTTTTCCCAGTTGATAGCACCAATTTTGTCTGTGCCTTTGAACAACATGTGTTCAAGATAGTGAGCAAGACCTGAATAGTCTGATGGTTCATCCACTGCACCTGCACGACAAACCACGCGACCATGCACGTTTGTTGCATCTTTATCTTCCCAAAGGAAAACAGTCAAGCCATTTTCAAGCTTGTACTCTTGTAACCCATGACCATGATTGATAGTCTGAGCAAAAATACTTGCAGTCGCCATCAAAAGCACTACAAGCGTAGCAAAAAGTTTGTTTTTCATATTCAAAAATTTAGTTGTT
>JAFYMM010000208.1 GCA_017550055.1 Paludibacteraceae bacterium | reverse complement strand
TAATAGATGTTATAATTTTTTAATTGATAAGAAAGATGATGCCTTCAAAAAAGAATGGGAAGAAACATGGAATAAAAATTGGGATAGAAATTTTGAATCATATAAAAATAATGTTGATTTGGAGGAGATAAGAAAAGAGTGTTTGAAAGGGTGATTGTAGGGAGAAGTTGAAATTAGAAAAATTAGAGTTTTTTTGTTGTAAAAAAATTGGGTTTTATGAATTAATTTGTTTATCTTTGTGGTCGGATTGATATTGTACGCAATACAATCATAAAACGCTCATTAATAATAACTAATAATATGAACACAATCGAACAATTGAATCGTGCGGCAGATAATATACGTATTCTTGCTGCATCAATGGTAGAAAAGGCTAAATCGGGTCACCCAGGTGGTGCTATGGGTGGTGCAGATTTTGCTAATGTTTTATTCTCAGAATATTTGGTTTATGACCCAGAAAACCCACGTTGGGAAGGTCGCGACCGTTTCTTCTTGGACCCAGGTCATATGTCGCCAATGTTGTATTCGGTGTTGGCTTGCGCTGGCTACTATACAATGGAAGATTTGAAACAATTCCGTCAATGGGGTAGCATCACTCCTGGTCACCCAGAGGTTGACGTAATGCACGGTGTGGAAAACACTTCAGGTCCTCTTGGTCAAGGTCATACATTTGCTGTTGGTGCTGCTATTGCTGCTAAATTCTTGAAAGCTCGTCTTGGCGATGTGATGAATCAAACTATCTATGCATTCATCTCTGATGGTGGTATTCAAGAAGAGATTTCGCAAGGTGCTGGTCGTACTGCAGGTCACCTTGGATTGGACAATTTGATTATGTTCTACGATTCGAACGACGTGCAATTGTCGACTATGTGCGACGAGGTGTCGAGCGAAGATGTAGCTAAAAAATATGAGGCTTGGGGTTGGTATGTGCTTGAAATTGACGGTAATGATGCTGCTCAAATTCGTGAAGCATTGAACAAAGCACAAGCAGAAAAAGCGCGTCCTACACTTATCATCGGTAAAACAGTGATGGGTAAAGGTGCGTTGAAAGCAGATGGTTCAAGCTATGAGCGCAACTGTGCTACACACGGTGCACCTCTTGGTGGCGATGCTTATATCAATACAGTGAAAAATCTTGGTGGTAACCCAGAAGAGCCATTCGTATTGTTTGAAGAGACAAAAGAACTCTATGCTCGTCGTCGTGAAGAGTTGAAAGGCATTGTAGCAGAACGCTATGCAGCAAAAGCAGAATGGGCTAAGGCTAACCCAGAAAAAGCTGCTAAAATGGAAAAATGGTTCTCGGGCGTTGCTCCAGAAGTGGATTGGTCGGGCTTGACACAAAAACCTAACCAAGCAACTCGTGCTGCTTCGGCTGCATGTTTGGGTGTATTGGCTCAACAAGTTGAAAATATGGTGGTTTCGTCAGCTGACTTGTCGAACTCAGACAAAACTGATGGTTTCTTGAAATATACTAAAGCAATCACAAAAGACGACTTTTCGGGCGCATTCCTTCAAGCAGGTGTGGCTGAGTTGACAATGGCTTGCTTGTGTCTTGGTATGGCATTGCACGGTGGTGTGTTGGCAGCTTGCGGTACATTCTTCGTATTCTCAGACTATATGAAACCAGCAGTGCGTATGGCAGCGTTGATGGAATTGCCAGTGAAATTCATTTGGAGCCACGACGCATTCCGCGTAGGTGAAGATGGTCCTACTCATGAGCCAGTGGAACAAGAAGCTCAAATTCGTTTGATGGAAAAATTGAAAAACCATAGCGGTAAGAACTCTGTACTCGTATTGCGTCCTGCTGACGTAGAAGAGACTACAGTGGCTTATGACATGATGATGAAAAATATGTCGACACCAACAGCTATGATTCTTTCACGCCAAAATATTAAAGACCTTCCGGGCGACCGCACAGTAGAAGCTCGTGGCGCAGAACGTGGTGCATACGTAGTTTCGGCTGACGAAAACCCACAAGTAGTGTGTGTGGCTTCAGGTTCGGAGGTTTCTACATTGGCAGAGGCAGCAGAATTGTTGCGCGCAGAGGGTGTGCGTTTGAGCATTGTTTCTGTACCATCAGAAGGTTTGTTCCGTACACAATCAGCAGAATATCAACAAGAAGTGTTGCCATGTGGCGTGAAACGTTTCGGTCTTACAGCAGGTTTGCCAGTTAACCTTATGGGCTTAGTAGGCGAGAATGGCAAGATTTTTGGATTGGAATCATTTGGATTCTCGGCTCCTTATACTGTGCTTGACGAAAAACTTGGTTTCACACCAGCTAAAGTTGCTGCTGAAATTAAAGCTATGATTTAAGACTATTAAAATCAATAATTTATATTAAGCTGTCGGAGGATTGCACTTCGGCAGCTTTTTTTGTGTTTAAACCCAAATTATTACTATTATGAAAAGGCTAATGTTTTTATTGTTATTTGTTGGCATTGTCGGTATGATGAATGCAACAAACACGCGTGATGTTGTGTATATAACGCGATATGATACTTTGGATTTGTATATGACTATTTATGAGCCAGAGGAGCTTAAATCGGATTATGTGATTTTGTATATGCATGGAGGAGCTTTTATATCAGGTAGTCGTAATGATAGTGTAGTGGTGGAATATTGTAAAGCTATGAGTGAGCGAGGTTTTAGGGTGGTAGCGATTGATTATCGACTTGGAATGGAGAGTTTTGAAGCAAGAGGAATAATGTTGATACAAACAATACAAAATGCTATTTATCAAGCAGTAGAAGATTGTTCGGCAGCAGTAGTTTATTTGATTGAAAAAGAGGGAGTAGAGTCGGATAAAGTGATATTGGCAGGGGCGAGTGCAGGTGCAATAATAGCTTTAGAGACAGATTATTTGCATAGCAATGGGTGTTGTTATACGGCATTATTGCCTGACACATTGCGTTTTGCTGGAGTATTGTCATATTCGGGAGCGATATTAAGCACAAGCGGATTGGTTGATTATGCACGTTGTCCTGCTCCTACGATGTTATTTCACGGGACAAAAGATAATATAGTTACCTATAACACAATAAAAATGTTTGGATATGAACTTTGTGGCTCAAGTTCTTTAGTTAGGAGATTGAAAAAATATAATTGCCCTTATTATATTCGTCGTTATGAGGGGTTGAGTCATGAGGTTTGTCATTATGGTTCGCAAACAGTTCTTGAAACAGAATATTTTATACAAAAATATATCGTAGAAAAGAAACATTTAATGATTGATGAGAGGTATAGAAATGCAGATGTAGAACCTAAGATAGAATATTATAATCAATTACGCGCTGAACTTATGCGTAGTAAGTAAAAAAAAATAAAGTGCACAGAGATGTTGTGCACTTTGTTTTTTTGGAGTAATTTATAACGGATATTTTTTGGTGAGAGTATCAATTTGTTCTAATAGTTTTTTCTGGAATGTTTTGTATTCTTCAGAGTCGGGGTGTAGAGGTCGATGTGATAGCGATTTTTTTATTTTTTGTATCTCATTGGCAGTGCGAATAGCCTCAGAGGTGAGATATGTTTCTGTAAATCGCTCAAATATATAATCAACAGCTATTTCTGATGGATGTATCATATCGGCGGCATAGTAGCGATAATCTCGTAATTCATCCATCATTATTTCATATGCAGGGAAGTAGTCAGCCGTTATTTCTCGACAGATTTGGTCGGTTGCGAGAAGTAGAGTCGATTTGTTGATTTGTCCGCTGTGAGCTCCTTTTCCTAAGTATCTTACAGGCGAAATGGTGAATAGAGTTGAGAGTTGAGAGTTTAGAGTTGAGAGTTGGGTGTATGGTGTGGTTATTTCGTCGATTGATAGTAGTCGGGTGGCAAAGTTGCGAGAGGGGAGTTTGTGGCAGTTGCTAACGATGTGTTGTGTTGTAGCAGATGTGAAATATTGAGAATCTAATATTTCATATACTTCAGCAGAGCCGAACGTGATGATTAAATGAGTAGCATTTTTTAGTTGTTCGTGCCCTTCGTGTAATCGTTCGTTCATCATTCTGAGAGCTTCGTTTTTGTCGGAATGAGAAAACGAGCCATGGTGCATAAATGAAGCCCACAAACCATTGTGGAAGAAAAGGTCGTCTTCAGTAAATTCACGCCCGTCAATAATTCTTTCTAATGCCGTATATATCGAAATGGGGTTATATAATATGCCCATTGGATTCATTACTACGTTAAATCCTGATTCTATTAGTTTTTTGCCTATATTCTCTGTAAAGCAAGACCCAAGCATTAATATGCGCGAATTGTGGTCGATTGTTTTGTTGGGTTTTATGTTGATTGGAGTGGTAAATTTCATTTTTTATTTCTATTAAGGGACTTTAATTTGTCAGTCTTCTTCGGTGAAGGTTGCTTGAGGGTTGCTATTGGTATGTTAATTGATAGGGTGGATTATTTCGTTAATTGCGCGCAGTAGGATTGTGTCGTCGTTGTCATCGGGAGCGATATGTGCTTCGATATCGGGAGTTACACCAAATTCGGTATGTTGCATTTCGGCATCGAACATAGGAACAGCCGAGAAACGAATCATCCAACCGTTTGGTAGTTCTTGAGAGAGAGGCATGCCACCACCTCCTCCTGTAATACCACCGATAACAGTTACGTTCGGTGCTTGTTTCATACGCACTATAAAGTCGTTTGTAGCAGAGTAGCATCGACGATTTGAGAGTACAACTACTTTTTTATCGCTCCAATCGATAGGAGCATCTGCAGGGTCGGTTATTATTTCTACTGGTTCAGAAAAACAATCATGACATTTGTCGGTTTTATGGCGCATATAGCCTGTTACGGTTTTTTCTTTGAAGAAGCAAGATGCCAATCGTTCGCTATAGCCCAATGAACCTCCACCGTTGTTGCGAACATCGATTATAATTCCTTCAACTTTATTTAGTTGATGGAAATAAGCATCTATATAACTCAAATTGGATGCAGTGAATCCATTTGAAAAACTACTATAACGAATGTAACCTATTTTGCCATTTTCAATAGTTGTATATGCAAACCCTCCAGCCGAACGCAAATCAGAATCAAAATGCTTGTATAAAAAATCAGCATTATAGTCTGCAGGGTAAGAATCAAACCATTTTGAGCATGATGATATGTCGAAAGGAGAGTATAGATTGACGTGTCCATCTTGTAATACATCAATCATTTCGGCCATTAAATCAAATAATTGAAACACATCTTTTACCTTATCTATGCGGAGAGAGAAATCATCATATACTTTGTTCCAATCAATGTTTTTGTATGAAAAATAGCAATATCTTTCATCTAATATTGTCCAAAGAGCATCAAAATTTTCTTTTGGGTCGCTATTATATTGCGTGATAGTATCTTCTTTTGAGCAACCTAAAAGTAGAAAAACAATATTTATTATTATCAATATTTTTTTCATAGATTAATTTTTATTCATATTGTAAATTTCCTATGTATCAGTTTTTTATTATTCCTAAATTTAGGGCAATCCCTATCTGTCCAGATAATTCTTTAATATAAAAATTTGTTTGATTTGCTTGCCACCATTGATGATTATGTGTCATACCTACAAATAAAGTGACAGTTGGCAATACGAAATTAACAGACAATAAGCCTTTTACGCCTTGTCTATTATGAAATGACGTGAAATGAGTAACATCATTGAGAGATGTTGGTAAACCGAGGTAAATTTCGTAATACGATTGTCCCATTTCAGGTACAAACATACCACCAATTAGTGGAGTAGTAGCCCAATAGTCGAACGTTAGAGCCCATTTGCGGAAAGATAGTTGATATTGAGCACCTAATGAAGCCATTAAATTTAGTTGAATGTCTCCTGAATATGGGTTATTGACATTACGAGATTGCATTTTTAGTGCGCCATATATATCTATTGCACTACCAGCCATCAGGTGTAGATTTTTAATAGGTTGCCAATTATAGTGAGAAGCAAAACCTATATTTCCGCCAATATATTGAATCATAGCAGTGTATGACGGATTTATCAATCGTCCATACCTCCAATGGTCATATACTTGCCATGAAATGCGATTGTTCGTATTGTTGTAATAGTTTGTATGGTTGATGTCTAACCCCAACGATAAACCTTTATATTCTTGATTACTAAGATAATGGTCGGTTATTGCCATTTCGCCGATGTTGATGGCAAATCGGTTGTTAGAACGACAAATTGTTTCTGCCGAAAATAGGTTGACAGAAACAATAAGTGCTATGATTAGTAGTTTAAATTTCATATTTTAATTTCTCTCTAATAATGAGCTATCTCCGTATGATAAGAATCTAAATCCATTTTCCATTGCAAAGTCATAGATTTTGCGCCAACGGTCAATGCCCACAAAAGCAGATATAAGTAGTAACAGGGTACTCTTTGGTTGGTGGAAATTGGTAATTATTTTGTTTACAATACGGAATTGGAACGAAGGCACAATCATAATTCGGGTTGCAGCATTAAGAGCTGATAAATGATTGTGGTTGAGATAGTCAATAATATTTTGTAGAGCTTCTTGAGTTGTAAGAGTATAGTTGTTTTCGTATGGTTCCCATTGTTCTACCATTAAATCAGGGTTATCAGGGTTGAGGGCAATGCGACACCCTAAATAGTATAAACTTTCTAAGGTTCGGACCGATGTAGTACCCACTGCTACAATATGACCTTCAGATGCAATTAAATCTTCGATAGTCGATTTGCCAATGGATATAATTTCTCTGTGCATAGGGTGGCCACCTATTTCCTCTGATTTAACGGGTTGGAATGTGCCTGCTCCAACATGTAGCGTTATTTCATCTTCGCGAATACCATTTAATGCTAATCGGCGTAATACATCCATCGTGAAATGTAGACCAGCTGTAGGTGCAGCTACAGAGCCATCTATTTTGGAATATACTGTTTGATATGTTTCTTTGTCTTTTTCTTCGGTTGCTCTGTTGAGATATGGAGGGATAGGTAGTTCTCCAAAATGAGCTAATATATCTGAAAATAAAATATCTTCATTGTCCCATTCAAAGCGAACAAGATGCGACATTCCTTCATTCTCAGATTCTATTCTTGTAGCTTCTAATTGGAATAAAATATCTTTGATATACATTGTTTGTTTTAGAGCTCCCTCTTTCCATTTTTTTGAGTTGCCTACGAGGCATTTCCATACACAGCTTTTGTTTTCTTGAAATACAAGATTATAATCTGCAGGAGAGTGCGGTTCGAGACAGAAAATTTCAATTATAGCACCTGTTTCTTTTTGGAAATGCAAGCGAGCTTGAATTACTTTCGTATTATTATATACTAATAAATCATTGCGAGTCAACGTATCTGGCAAATCGTAGAAATGCAATTGCTCGATTTTGCCGTTTTGCCAATGTAGTAAATTCGAGTGGTCGCGTTCTGTCAATGGATATTTTGCTATACGCTCATCTGGGAGTGGATAGTCAAAATCCTCTATGCGTATTTCTTTTATATTCATTATTTTATTTTTTTTAGTGTTGAGCCTATATTAGATATGATGTAATCTTCTTTTATTTCAAATAGATAGATGTTTTGATTAGCATCTACTACGCAGATATTTTTCATATCTACATCTAACGAGTAATCGCAATTTTGCATAGTTTGTTCTGCTGTAATAACATCGCATACCCCTTTTCCTTTGAAAACAAAAGTAATAGTGTCATTTGTGTAACTGCCTATAAATTCATTGGACTTTTTGTTATTACCGCATGATGCAAAAATTATTGCTATTATTACTATAAAAAGATATTTTTTCATATTTCAATTTTTAATTTATTTAATGCTTGTCGGATTTCGCTTATTTTTTCAATTTCAGCAATTCTTTCATGTTTAATTGTATCAACTACTTCATGAGCCCAAGTTGTATGATATGGAATGTATATTCCGTAGCCGCCTAATTTCATGACAGGTAGAATATCTGATTTAAACGAATTTCCTACCATAATTAGTTTTTCGGGTTCACATTTCAAATCTGCTATTATTTTTATATAATCGTTATCTTGTTTGTCGCTCATAACTATGGTGCGGTTGAAGTATTTTGCTAATCCAGAACGCTTTATTTTATTTTCTTGGTCAAGCAAATCTCCTTTTGTAACTATTATGAGACGATATTTGTCTTCTGATTTCAATTCAGCAAGTGTTGTTTCTACATCAGCTAATAGTGTAACTGGTTGCATCAATTGTTCACGACCTATTTCGGTTATGCGTTTCACTATAGGGTAGGGTACATCATTTTTTAATAATTTTCCAGCAGTTTCTATTGCACTTAGTACGAAGCTTTTAACCCCAAATCCATAAACCGATAAATTACTTACTTCTGTATCGAATAGGACGGGCATAATTTCTTCGTCTTTTAGGTCAGGTGAGAATTCATTTATCAATTTGCAAAATTCTTGCTCACTTTGCCTGAAGAATATCTCATTGTCCCAAAGTGTATCATCTGCATCAAAAGCTATAGTGAATTCATAATTTTTCATACGTTATTTTTTATTACCGTTCCATTTATTAATTTATATTCATCACCAGTTTCAGGACAAGTAGCCAATCCTTCGTTATTAAAATTCAATCTATGCCCGTATTCGCTTACCCAACCAATTTGGCGAGCAGGATTACCCACAACCAATGCGTATGCAGGCACAGGTTTGGTTATTACCGCACCTGCCCCAATCATTGCATATTCACCAATTTCGTTGCCACATATAATAGTTGCATTTGCCCCAATCGACGCTCCACGACGAAGTATGGTTGGTTTATATTCGTTTTTGCGTATCACTGCACTGCGAGGATTTATCACATTTGTGAATACCATTGATGGACCGAGAAATACATCATCTTCACATATTACGCCAGTGTAAACACTCACATTATTTTGTATTTTTACATTTCGTCCTAATTTTACATCAGGCGAAATCACAACATTTTGTCCAATATTGCAATCTTCGCCGATTATACAATTTGACATAATGTGTGAGAAATGCCAAATTTTAGTTCTTGCCCCAATTATGCATCCTTCATCAACGTATGCTGATTCATGTTTAAAATAATTTTCCCTATATTTAGATATTAGGCACGAGATTTTTCTGTTTAATCCACAAAGTTACAACAAAATCTTCATTTGGCAATAGTTTTATTGTTTTTTAAATGAAAATAGGCTGACTTTTTTAGTCAGCCTACTTCTTTAGTATGTGTTGTTTTTTTTATTTCAAAATTTCTTCAACTGGAGTATAAGGCATATCGAATGCTTCACTTACAGCTTTGAAGCAGATTTTGCCATCAACTACGTTAAGACCTTTAGCCAAACCAGCATCAGCACGGCAAGCTTCTTTCCAACCCATATTAGCAAGGCGAACTGCATAAGGAAGAGTAGCATTGCCAAGAGCATTTGTTGAAGTCATAGGCACAGCACCTGGGATGTTAGCCACACAATAGTGAACGATACCATCAACTTCAAAAATAGGTTCAGAGTGAGTTGTAGGGTGAGATGTTTCGAAGCAACCACCTTGGTCGATAGCCACGTCAACCATCACAGAACCAGGTTGCATCAATTTCAACATATCGCGAGTAATGATATGTGGAGCTTTAGCACCAGGGATAAGAACTGAACCGATAACGAGGTCTGTTTGAGGCAATTCTTGTTCGATGTTGTATTGTGAAGAGTAGAGTGTGCGCACGTTTTTAGGCAACATATATTCCAATTGACGAAGACGTGGAAGAGAAATATCTGTAATAGTTACGTTAGCACCCATACCTGCAGCCATAAGAGCAGCATTGTAACCTACGATACCACCACCAAGCACGAGAACGCGAGCTGGACGTACACCTGGTACACCACCTAACAACATACCTTTACCGCCTTGTGGTTTTTCAAGGAAACGAGCACCTTCTTGAGTAGCCATACGACCTGCTACTTCCGACATAGGTTGAAGAAGTGGGAGAACACCATCTTTCACAACTGTTTCGTAAGCCAAGCAAGTAGCACCTTGTTTAAGCATTGCTTCAGTCAATTCTTTTTCGCAAGCAAAGTGGAAATAAGTGAACAATAATTGACCTTTGCGAATAAGTGGATATTCGTAAGCAATAGGTTCTTTTACTTTATATATCATCTCAGCGATGGCATACACATCTTCGATTGTAGGAAGAATTGTTGCACCTGCAGCGACATATTCGTCGTCAGCATAACCACTGCCGATACCAGCAGTTGCTTGTACATACACAGTGTGACCATGTTTCACCAATTCACGAACAGCAGCTGGGTTAGCACCCACGCGATTTTCATTGTTTTTGATTTCTTTTGGAATACCGATAATCATAGTAATAGACTTTTTAGTTGACAATGGTGGGTTAAGTGGTAACTCTTATTGTCAGATTGGTTATTATTTATTTGTGTTTTTATGCAAATTTTATGGCATTAGTTATGTCTAATTTTTGCGGTACAAAAGTAGTGTAATTTTTTTTTGGTTGTATCAATTATTAATTGATTTTTTTTATGTTTTACAACATGTATTAATTTGAAAGCAAAATGCTTGTTTTTTGTTTTGTTTTTTGTGTAATTTGTTGATTTTTAGTGTTACAAATTTATGTTAAAAAATATTGTTTTTATATTGCTTGATTTCAAAACGTGGCTTTTTTCGTTTTTTTATTTTAATTTGTTTTTATTCTATGTGGTGAGAGTCATAAAAAATAACTAACTTTGCACAAAATTTCGAGAAATATGTATAAACGCGATGAACTAAAGCAATTGAAGACTGATTTTTGGAATGGCTTTGCCGATTATTGTAATACTATTCCGAGATTGGCTCAGCGTAAACAGAAGTTTATGTTGTATAACACTCGTTTGAAAGGAACGGAGTTGAAATTTGATGTGCAGCGGCATGAAGTAGCTGTGGTATTGGAGATTAATCATACAGATTATGAGCGTAGAATTGAATTGTTTGAGCATTTCAAGGCTTGCCGTTTGTTGTTTGAAGAGGCGTTTGAGGCTATGGAGGTGGTGTATGAACCTTTCTATAGATTGGAAACAGGTAAGGATGTTTGTCGCATATATATAAGGTTGTCTGAGGATATGGATTTTCATCGTCGCGATGATTGGCAAAAGTTTTATGCGTTTATGGCGCGTAATATGATGCGTTTGGAGCGAATATTCAGCCAAGCTAAGCAAGCGTTAGAGTAGTTTTTTCCTTTGGAATACACCCTCTCATTGTTTGTTTTTTGTCCTTACCCTCTAAATACCTTCAAGCAACCTTCAAGCAAGAAAACAGACAATGAACGAAAACAGAAAAAGTTTATTTTTTATGCTGAGTGAAGCTGTAGGTTCACGACCCGAAGGGGAGTAAACCGACACACACTCACAGTGTCTATTGTGCGACAATCTGATTTAGAAAATAAATAAGGCTGACCCTAAAAACGAGTCAGCCTTTATTTATAGAAGTCCCCTTAATATTTAGAGTTGAGCAGTTTTTGCTTTGAGCCACTCAGCTTCTTCTGCTGTAAGATAAGGTGCAAGTGCG
>JAFYMM010000207.1 GCA_017550055.1 Paludibacteraceae bacterium | reverse complement strand
ACTACAGGCACCGAAGTCAACAACTTGATTTTCTCCACAACATCGAATACCGACTCTCTCATCTGACTACCACCAACAAAAATGAATAGTTGACTGTTGACTATTGACTGTTTTTCGTCGATCGTTGACATTATTTGACGCAACCATTCGTCCGAAGCTTTCTCCGGGTCAATTAGCAGGGCGAACATTTTTTGTCCTGATGCTCTGTTTTCTAATATTTGGTCGTATATAAGCAATTATTAACGAGTAATTTACGAGAAGCGTTTAATATTTTAAACTGTGTGTACAATCACAAATTCAGGGTACACCTTATATTGTAGTTTATAAGTTTTCTTTTCAGTAGAAGCAGTTTCGTGGGCAATGATTTCGCCCTCCATGTATGGCGTGAATGGCTCGATAGCGATCTGTTCGGTAAACTCAACAGTTTCAACGCCCATCACTTTGTACATAGCCTCTTTGGCAGCCCAAAGGATTGTGAGATGAATCTTTTCTGAGCGAGTGTCTATAGATTCTAATTCGGCTTTGCTCAAGAATTTATGACGAACACGACCTACTTTGTCGCCTATGCGTTCGATGTCGATGCCAACTTTGTCGGTAGGGTGAGTAGCCACGAGAGCATAGTGGCCAGTGTGAGAAATGCTGATATTTAGTGGATTGCCAGCCAAATAAGGAGCTCCATTCTCGTGATAGCAGATGTGTTGACCTGCGCCAGTTAACTCGTTCAACGCACAGCGTGAAGCCAAATATTCGAGGCGGCGTTTAGTGCTTGTGAAAGGTACAATCTCTTCTGCTACAACAGCATCGTTGTCGAGCAATTCCATCAATTGTTCTTCGGTCTCGGCAATGTCCCATAGGGCAATTGCAAGCCCATTATCATAAGTGTGTTTTTCGATAATCATATTATTTCGATTTTTAGTTATTCCAACGTAAAGTTTCTATTAGGTGTATCATATCCTGCAAAACATAATTGGCAGCAGGGGCTATAGAGTCGGCATTTGGTGTGTGATTGAAATATAGCGACCCACGCAAAAAATTGTGTACACTATCGGTTACATAGAACTGAGCCGGAGAGGCAGCATTGCCCTTCATTTCATAAAGAATGCCATATACTTTGGTTGTGTCGTTGCCGTAATAGCTCTCTTGGATAGCATCGGCGCGAACAGTATGTTTGTATGCCAACGAGTGACTTTCTTCCGTAACTTGTTGGAAAGTAGCCTTATTTATGCGTTTGTAGCTTAGGTGTATCTTTGCGTTTAGCGTAGGGTAGTACAAATTTATCCATTCGTCAGATGCTGTGGCATGGGTTTTATCGGTTTTGTCTGGCTGACAATGGAGGCTTTTTTCTATGGTGTATGGTCCTAAATTGTTTACTTCAATATATTCATGTTCAGGTATATCAATTCTGAAATATCCGTAAGGTTTTGGTTGAGCCTTTTTGCCACATCCTGCTAGTAGAACACAAACAAATAATATAGCGATAAGTTTTTTCATGTTTTAGTCGTTAATTATTTCCAATTTAACCTTCAAAATTCTGCGCGCATTCATTGCTACAATTTTGAACTTATAGTTTTTGTATGTAATCTCCTCGTTGAGTTTAGGGAAATCACCTTTTAATTCCAAAATCAATCCAGCCAATGTATCTACCTCTTCTGTAATATCTTCGAAATCTTCAGAGTCGATGTCGGTAGCTCTGAAAAAGTCGGTCAACATAATCTTGGCTTCGAATATATACGAACCATCATTTTGTTTGGTGTACAACGAATTATCTACGTCGTATTCGTCGCTGATTTCTCCAACAATCTCTTCTAACACATCCTCTAAGGTAACCATACCCGAAGTTCCACCAAACTCATCAACAACTACAGCGATATGGATTTTATTCTTTTGGAACTCTTGTAGAAGGTCATCCAATTTCATTGTTTCAGGTACGAAATATGGTTGACGAATCAGTGTTTGCCATTTGAAGAAAGGACCTTTATTCAAGTGTGGAATCAAATCTTTGGCATATAGCACACCGCGAATATTATCGATTGAGCCTTGCAAAATAGGGATACGTGAATATTCGTGTTCGACAATGCAATCAATCACCTTATCGAATTGAGCAGTAGAGTCTAACGTAACCATATCCAATCTCGAAGTCATTACACCTGCGGCAGTAATGTTACCAAAATTGACAATACCTTTTAGGATGTCGGCATCTTCTTGAATGGCGTCAGAGGTCAATTCGAGGGCTTGTGATATCTCATCCATTGACAAATTATTGCCATGTCGGTGTTTAGCAAGGCGTTTGTTGACTATAGAGGTAGAGCTAACCAAAATCCATACAAAAGGTTTCAGTAGGCTACGCAATGTTT
>JAFYMM010000206.1 GCA_017550055.1 Paludibacteraceae bacterium | reverse complement strand
AGGACAGATGTCGGCTGTTGCATCGAGGAATTGAGCTGCTATTTGGTTAAGGATTTGACCTTTGAACGGAATACCTTTTGGAAGGATTACGTCGAAAGCAGAGATACGGTCAGATGCTACCATCACAAGACGATTGCCCGACACTGTGTAAACATCACGTACTTTGCCGTGATAAACCTTCTCCTGACTAGGGAAGTTATATTCAGTTGCTGTTAATGCGTTCATTTTTTTAGATATTATTTTATTTTTTTTCTTAACATAAGTACATATTATATTTTCAAGTTGGCAAGTTATAACAATTACTTTTTAAGTTTTGTGTGGAAGTCTTGTTATTTCAAGTACATGCTCTAAATCATAATACAAGATATGTACTTAAAAAAGATTTCATCCTTACAAACCTTAAAATATTTGCTATAAATAATCGGCCTATAAACAAATTTCTGTACCTATGTTAAAAAAAACAGATTATTAAAGTTTCATGAGGCGATTGAGGATTTCTTGGTAGGCTTCGCCTACACGACCGAGGTCGCGACGGAAACGGTCTTTATCGAGACTGTCTTGTGTTTCGACATCCCAAAGACGACAAGTATCTGGACTGAGTTCGTCGCTCAACACCAATGTGCCATCTTCGAGGCGACCAAATTCGGTTTTGAAATCAACCAAGATAACATCGAGTTTAGCAAAAAGAGGAATCAATAATTCATTGATACGTTCCACGATTTTGTGCACTTCAGCCATCTCTTCGTAAGTAGAAAGACCAAGAGCCACAGCGTGATGCTCGTTGATAATAGGGTCGTCGAGTTCTTCGTTTTTATAGCAACACTCGAAGATTGTAGTTGGCAATTTAGTACCCTCTTCAATACCCAAACGAGCAGCCATAGAACCAGCGGCATAGTTGCGCACGATGAACTCGATAGGAATTACATCGACTTTACGACACAACTGATTACGGTCATCAAGGCGTTGAATGAAGTGAGTTTTGATACCAGCATCGGCAAGTTGCGAATAGATTATGGATGATATTTTGTTATTCAAAACACCT
The DNA here is from genome assembly GCA_017550055.1 of Paludibacteraceae bacterium. Taxonomy (GTDB): domain Bacteria; phylum Bacteroidota; class Bacteroidia; order Bacteroidales; family Paludibacteraceae; genus Aphodosoma. The sequence continues at coordinate 557 of JAFYMM010000206.1, read as the reverse complement.
TTATTAGTAATCTGCGCACGCTTAATACCATTATATGCCGAAGCATCATCCTTATAGTGAACAATCACTATTTCAGGGTCTTCGGTAGCATATATTTGTTTTGCTTTACCCTCGTATAATAATTCAGAATTCATAATGTAAAATGTGAAAGTTGAAAGTTGAAAACTGAAATTTCAAATCTCAAATTTCAACTTTCAAATTGATTCTTATTTTTTGCGGAAGTAACGTACTGCATTGTCAAACAATGGTTGGCGTTTGTTGCCTGCAATGTTTTTGAAGATATTTTCTTCGTAACGTTCGGTGTGGCCCATTTTACCGATAATCAAACCGTCTTCCGAAATGATACCCTCGATTGCATAGCTTGAACCGTTAGGGTTTTCTGGAGATTGCATTGTGATTCGGCTGTCGGTATCAACATATTGGAACGCCACTTGACCTTTGGCAAACAACTCACGAGCCAACTCTTCGCTCACTACGAATTTACCTTCGCCGTGGCTCATCGCAATAGTGTGCTCATCACCCACTTTGAAACCTGCCAACCATGGAGATTTCACTGT
>JAFYMM010000205.1 GCA_017550055.1 Paludibacteraceae bacterium | reverse complement strand
TTGTATGACACCTTGCGTGCAGTGGTGCAAGGCCATGGCTCGGCAGAGGCAATCACACACGCATGGCAGGCTATCGACGATATCAAGGGGCACATGCTCAACTTTATGGAAAACCATGACGAACAGCGTATTGCATCGCAATTCTTTGCTGGTGATGCCGAAAAAGGATTTCCAGCAATGGCAGTATCGACATTGATGAACGCCTCGCCAATAATGGTTTATGCCGGACAAGAATTAGGTGAAAAGGCCCATGACCAAGAGGGATTCAGTGGATTGGATGGTCGTACAACGATATTTGATTATTGGAAAGTGGACACTCTTTGTAGATTACAGAGTACAGATTACGGATTACAGAGTGCAGAGGATATAATTTTTGAATTGTATCGTAGATTGATTGGTATTGCAAATCGTGATGTGGTGGCAGAGGGTAAGTTCTACGATTTGATGTGGTTGAATCAAGGCAATTCGCAATTTGATTCATCGCGACAATATGCTTTTGTGCGCTATACAGATAAAGAGATGTTGCTTGTGGTTGTTAATTTTGCAGGCGAGGAGCGTAATGTGCAAGTAAATCTTACACACCATTTGTTTGAGGCAATGGGGCAAGAGGCATTGGGTAGGGTTGATGCCGAAGATTTGATGTCGGGCGAGAAAAATGAATTAAACCTTTCGGTAGAAGAGCCAGTCAAAATGGTATTAAAACCTTATCAGGTTTGTGCTTATTTGATTAAAAAGTAATGATTGTATTTTGAGTATGAGAAAGTTGATAACATATTTATTCCTATTTTTGTGCGTTACGATGATTAGCGCACAAAACAAGAGTGTGTCGACAAAGAAACTTTCAACACTAGATGTAGGTGTAGTGTTTAGTGGAGGTGGAGCATTAGGATTGGCGCATATTGGAGCCATTAAAGCAATGGAGGAGTATGGAATAGAGCCAAAATATGTTGGTGGTACTAGTATGGGCGCAATAATCGGGGTGATGTATGCAGCAGGATATTCGGCAGATGAGATAATGGAGATAGTTAAAGATAGACGATTGTATAAAGTAGGACATTTGATGTCTTGGCGGTCGGCTTTGCGTAGTAATGGAATGAGTTCGCAGAAAACATTGCTTCGTGAGTTGGACGAGTTTATTCCATATAACTCATTTGATAGCTTAGAGCGTAAGTTTATGGTTTGTGTGACGAATGTAGAAACCGCAGAGCCAGTATATCGTTCAAAGGGAGATCATTTGAAAGAATTTGTGGCTGCATCGGCTTCTATACCTGCGGTGTTTGAATCTATTGTTATCGATGAGGTGCGTTATGTGGATGGAGGAATGATGGATAACCTTCCAGTTAAAGCTCTTCGAAAGCAATTTGGTAAGTCTAAGATGAAAGTTATAGCTATAGATGTGCTTCCTTTTATAGAAAATTTTGAAGCGAAGAACTTTCTTGATATGGCCAAATGGACATTGCGAGTATTTCAATATAAGAATGCAGAGCCAAATCGTGCAAGTGCAGATTGTTTGATAGATTGCTGGGCATTGAAGAAATATCACGAATTTGATTTTAAATATTATAAAGAAATCTATCAATATGGCTATGATGCTATGAAAGCGAAATTGGAGAGTATAGAAAAAGCTGACTAAGGTCAGCTTTTTTCATTGATTGTTAGGATGAAAATAAAGTGCACCTTAAAGTTTTTGTTTAACTTGTTGGGGTGCACTTTATTTTGGGTTAGGTTTATTCTTGAGTTGTAATTTCGCAAACTGTTTTAGCAAGATTCAAGAAGGCTTGACCAGTGAGGCTATGTGGGTCGAAAGAGATTGGAGCTCCAGCATCGCCACTTTCGCAGATACTTTGTACGAGTGGGATTTGAGCAAGGAGACGTATGCCACGCTCTTCTGCCAATTCTTTGCAGCCGCCATTGCCAAAGATGTAGTATTTTTCGTCTGGGTGTTCGGCAGGTGTGAACCAGGCCATATTTTCTACTAACCCAAGGATAGGCACATCAATCTTGTCTGTTTGGAACATTTGGAGGCCTTTGCGGGCATCGGCAAGAGCAACTTGTTGCGGTGTACTGACTACGATTGCACCAGTAAATTTGAGCTCTTGTACAAGTGTTAGGTGGATGTCGCTTGTGCCTGGAGGGAGGTCAACCACGAAATAGTCTAATTCGCCCCAGTCGGCATCGTTGATGAGTTGTTTCACGGCATTAGAAGCCATACCTCCACGCCAGATAAGAGCATTGTCAGGGTCAACGAAAAAGCCGATAGAGAGGATTTTAAGACCGTATTGTTCGATTGGTTGGATGATATGGCGACCATCTTCAGCCAAGCGAGCAGTAGGTTGAGCATCTTCGATACCGAACATTTTAGGCATAGAAGGACCAAAGATATCTGCATCGAGGAGACCTACTTTGTAGCCAAGATTGCAGAGAGACATAGCAAGGTTGGCAGCTACGGTAGATTTGCCGACACCACCTTTGCCTGATGATACGGCAATGATATTTTTGACATTCTCCATTGAGTTAGTCTCTTTCTTAGGAGCTACGTATGGAGTTTTGATAGCAATGTTGCCCACGATTTCTACCTCAGAGCCGATGTAGGTTAGGATTGCTTGTTCGGCAGCCTTTACGAGTGATTTAGCAAATGGGTCGTTTGCTTTTTGGAAGATGATAGAGAATGACACCTTGTTGCCTTCGATGCGAATATCATCTTCGACCATGCCTGACTCGACAATATTTTTGCCTGTGCCAGGATAGCGCACATGAGTTAGTGCTTCTAAAATTAAGTTTGGATAGAGAGTCATAATTTTTTTTAATTCATAATTCATAATGCATAATTCATAATTATGGAAATGATTTAATCCCGAATGGTCAATTATGCATTATGAATTGTGCATTGTGAATTGATTAAAGTTCTACGCGATAAGGAGTTATGGCTTGGATGCCTTGACGGTTGAGAGTTGATAGTTGAGAATTGAGAATAGAGAGTTGTGGGTTTGTTAGTTTTGATTTAAGAATGATTGAAGTGAGAGTTTCGCCTGTGAGGTCTTCAATAAGTTTGGTGAAAACGTCTTTTTGTTTTGGATACTCGGCAACAGCATAGTTATCTGTGAGTTCGGCTTTTGCAGCGGCAATGGCAATAGCCTCGTCTAAGCCACCGAGTACATCAACTAGACCAATAGAGAGAGCATCAGAGCCAGTCCATACGCGACCTTCGGCAACGAGTTTGATTTCGTCGTTAGAAGTATTGCGACCTTCGGCGCAACGAGAGATGAAGAGTTCATAGCCACGATTGACATGGTTTTGGATGATAGCACGTTCAGAGTCGGTCATTGGGCGCATAGCGTTGCCAAGGTCGGCAATGTCGTTGGTTTTGACAGTGCTGAAGTTTACACCAATTTTGTCGGCAACGCCAGCAAAGTTAGGGAACATACCAAAGATGCCGATTGAGCCAGTGAGAGTTGTAGGCTGTGCAACAATAGTGTCGGCAATACAACTCATATAGTAACCACCAGAGGCCGCATAGTCGGACATAGAGACGATGAGAGGCTTTTTAGCACGGAGTTGTTTAGCAGCAAACCACATTTGCTCAGAGCCAAATGCACTACCACCAGGAGAGTTGACACGTAGGACAACGGCTTTGACATCGTCATTATTGGCAAGTTTATTGAGTTCTTTTACTATATCGTTGCTATTCATTTCTCCTTCAGAGCCAGCATCGATTTCGCCTGTAGCATAAAGAACAGCGACTTTGTTTACAGAGAATTTCTCGGTAGAAGGGACATTCTTCATTTTGCTGAGGCTAACGAATTTGATGTCTTCGCCGAATTGTTCTTTGAGAAGGGTGGTAACTTCGCTTTCATATTTGATTAGGTCGATAAAACCTTGATTGAGAATGTTGTTTGCTTCGCTGAATACTAAACCTTTGTCGATGTGTTGGTTGATGTCGTTGGCAGAGATATTGCGAGAAGAAGCAATGTCTTCGGCAATTTCGGACCACATGCTATTGAGCATTTTTTCGTTTTGGAGACGGTTAGGTTCGCTCATTTCGTCGAGGATGTATGGTTCGACAGCACTTTTGAAAGTGCCGACTTTGAAGATTTCCATTTTCACGCCAAGTTTGTCAAGAGCTTCGTGGAAGAATGGGATTTGAGTGGCCATACCGACTAATCCGATAGTGCCTTGTGGATTGAGGATGAGAGTGTCGGCAATGGATGCTATCCAATAGGCTGATTGCGAGTAGTTGTCGCCATAGGCATATACTGGTTTGCCCGACTCGGTTTTGAAATTCTCGATAAGGGTGCGCAACTCTTGAGCCGAAGCAGGAGATGCAGAGAGTGAACCACAGTTGAGGTATAGAGCTTTGATTTTGTCGGAAGTTGCCGCTTTTTTAAGTGATGAGCGGAGGTCGTTGAGACCAAGAGGGGTTGGTTGGTTGTTGGCTTGCGCAAGGAGATATTCGAGACTCTCTTCGTTGACACGCTCGGTAAGTGTGCCTGTGAGGTTGATTTTTAGGATGGAGTTGTCTTGAAGAGTAGTTTCGGTTGAACCCATAGATGCGATGGCACCAAGCATAGAGATTGAAACGATGCCCGAAATAATAGTGAAGAGAATGAGGGCAACGAATACGGCAAGTGTGGTTTTTAAGAAATTTTTCATAGTCTTACTTTTTTTATATTAGACATAATGACATTATATTAGACATAATGACATAAAAATATATTTTTGATTATTTTTCAGTAGTGATTTTTTGTATGAAGTCGTCGAGGAGTTCACAGTGTTTTAGGCGACCATGGTCGAGGCAGACGCAGTCGAAACGACCTATGTTGCAGAGTTTGCGGTCGGGTAGGCGGTAGATTTTTTGAATGAATACGTATTTAATGCCTTCTTGGCGGAAATCGAGTTCGCTGACGAAGGTATCGCCTGAACGGAGTGGGTATTTATATGACATTTCGACGCGGGCAACAACGAAGTCGATTTGTTGTTCGTGTAGTGCGGCGAAACT
>JAFYMM010000204.1 GCA_017550055.1 Paludibacteraceae bacterium | reverse complement strand
CTTGCGAAGCCGACACCATCGAAGCGTCATCAATAAAATACACTACCGCCTGCAATGCCTCATCCACTCGCATACCACGCACATCAATCTCTTGCTTAAAGGTCAATTGTCTATTGCGAATATCTGATGTAGCGTTCGACTCCCTATTTGCTGCCATACGTTGCTCGGCTTGCTTGGCTTGCCCTGCCGACACTCTTTCAAGACGATTAAGTGCAACTGTCGATTTTATCTGACCGAATGCCACAATCGCAGTCTTCCCTTGTATTTCAAGCAATTTACCTATCACATTCTGCCCCGCTATCTGCACATGTTCACCCACCTGAAGTGGTTTTTGCTGCTTTTTAGGTGCTACTTGTTGCGCTCCTTTCTCCATCTTCTCACGCAATTTTCCCACCTCTTCTCGGCTCTTTCTTGTTGCCTCCTTGTCGGCTTGGGTCTCTTTGATTATACGAATTGTCTTTTCAATCTCTTTGTTTGCTTGCGACAATATCTCTGCTGCCTCTTGTTTTGCCTGACGCAATGTCTCTTTCTCTTTCACTCTCATTCCCTCTATCAATTGCTCATAGCGCTCTGTCAGTTGTTGCAATCTCTTCTCTTTATCTTTCACCTGCTGACGCTTATTCTCCCAATATCGCTTATCGCGTGCCACATCTTGCAAGTGTTTATCAAAGTCAACCTGCTCCGAACCAACCATCTCTGAAGCTGCAGCAATCACATCCTCTGGCAATCCTATCTTACGCGCAATCTCTATCGCAAACGACGACCCGGCTGTTCCAATCGACAACATAAACAATGGGCGCATCTGATTGCGGTCATACAACATCGCTCCATTCACAATCCCTTCGGTCTGCGCTGCAAAGTGCTTGAGATTGGTATAGTGTGTCGTAATCACACCAAATACTTTATTTTTATTAAATCTATCCAACACTGCCTCGGCAATAGCTCCTCCCAATTGTGGCTCTGTTCCTGTACCAAACTCATCTATCAACAACAACGACTTACCATTACTGAATTTTATGCAATTCTTCATATTCAACAAGTGAGACGAATATGTCGAAAGGTCATTCTCAATACTTTGCTCATCACCTATATCAATAAATATCGACTTAAACAGACCTGCACGACTACGCTCATGCAATGGTATTGGCAAACCGCATTGCAACATATATTGCAACAATCCCACGGTTTTAAGACATACTGACTTACCTCCTGCATTTGGTCCTGATATAAGCAAAATACGTTGTTTCTTGGTGAGTTTTATTGTCAATGGCTCAATCTTACGCCCTTGTCGCACGAGCGACATCTCAAGCAATGGATGGCGTGCTTCGTGCCAATCCACCTCACATTCCGATACCAAATATGGCTTTATTGCTCGAATTGAAATAGAGAACTGCGATTTAGCTCGCAATGCATCAATTTCTGCAAGAAAATATACCGACTGAGCTATTGCTTCATAATACGGACGAACCGAATTGGTGAATTCCACCAAGATACGAATAATCTCTCTACGCTCCTCACTCTCCAATTCTCGAAGGCGATTATTCACCTCTACCACTGCCGTAGGTTCAATAAATGCTGTCTTACCAGTAGCCGATTCGTCATGAATAATACCCTGAATCTTACGCTTATTCATTGCCGACACAGGTATCACCAAACGCCCTTCTCGAATAGTCGGTGCTGCCTCTTTATCCACAATACCCGATGCTTGCGCCTGACGCAATATGGCATTAAGCGTCTTAGACACACTGCTCTGTGCCGAAAGAATAGAACGACGAATCTCTGCCAATTGTGGCGAAGCAGTATCTTTCACTTCTCCATATTTATTGATAATGCGCTCTATTTCTCGCTCTATGTCTGGGAACAATTCCACCGACTCTGTCATTTTAATCAGGGCAGGGAAACGCTCCTCATCCCTCGTACGCAAATATGAGGCTACTGCACGCAATGTCGAAACATTCAATCGCAAATCAACCACATCCTTCACGTCAAGAAATGTACCATCGGCTTGCGTACGAGCAAATGCAGGACGCAAATCTGCCAATGAACCCAATGGCAACCCTTCGCCCGACTCTGTCAATAGTGTCATCATCTCCTCTATTTGTGTGAGCGACAATACTATCACATCAAAATCCGACGAAAACGCCATCGCATCAACCAATTCTGAGCCTTGCTGACTGACGCAACGCTCCTTAATCAATTGACGGATTTGGTCAAACGATATTTTATTTTCAAAGTTTTTTGGATAAAGCATTTATTGAATGTTTAGTGCTTAATGTTGAGTGTTAAGAGTTAAGAATTAGTTCTAATAAAAAAGACGAGATGAACTCGTCTTTTTTTTTATTAGAACTCACAATTATTCGGAGTACGAGGGAAAGGTATCACGTCACGAATGTTTTGCATACCTGTAACGAACAACAAAAGACGTTCGAAACCAAGACCAAAACCTGAGTGAGGTGCTGTACCAAAACGACGAGTATCGAGATACCACCAAATATCTTTATCTGGCACACCCATTTCAGCTGCACGAGTACGAAGTTTTTCGTAATCCTCTTCACGTTGTGAACCACCGATGATTTCACCAATTTTAGGGAACAATACGTCCATTGCACGCACTGTCTTACCGTCGTCATTTTGTTTCATATAGAACGACTTAATCTCTTTTGGATAGTCTGTCAAAATAACTGGACGTTTAAAGTGTTCTTCAACCAAATAACGCTCATGTTCTGATTGAAGGTCTGTTCCCCAATCTACTGGGAATTCAAATTTATGACCATTAGCTACTGCAGCTTTCAATATTTCAATACCTTCTGTATAAGTCAAGCGTTTGAAATCGTTAGCAAGCACAAAGTTCAAACGTTCAATAAGGTCGTGGTCATACATTTTTGCAAGGAAATCGATATCGTCTTTGCAATTTTCAAGAGCCCAACGAATACAATATTGAATGAAATCTTGCGCCAATTGCATGTTATCTTCTATCTCAAAGAATGCAACCTCTGGTTCAATCATCCAGAACTCTGCCAAGTGACGAGGTGTATTCGAGTTTTCTGCACGGAAAGTTGGACCAAAAGTATAGATTTTACCCAAAGCCATAGCTGCCAACTCACCTTCCAACTGACCTGATACTGTCAACGAAGCTTGTTTGCCAAAGAAGTCGTCTGAATAATCAATCTTGCCCTCTTCGTTTGTT
>JAFYMM010000203.1 GCA_017550055.1 Paludibacteraceae bacterium | reverse complement strand
GTCAACCATCCCAAATAAAATCGCTCATGTGCCGAATATGTTGGAGGTGTGTTTCCTCCATTCAAATACGCACCTGCATCCATAATATCCCAATCTCCAAGTGTTTTATGTTGCGAACTATAATCCGTTACATAAAAATCTGGCAATCCCAACACGTGTCCAAACTCATGACAAAATGTGCCTATACCACACATCAACACACCACTCGTACCCTGCAATTCCGAAGTACACGCATACCCCTTTATCTGTTTTCCATCATAAACCAATTGTCCTTTTACATATTCTTCATACACCTCCCAAGCATGTGGCCAAACCGAATTCTCTGGTGCGCCTTCATTTTCACCATACCCCGCATAATAAACAAATAAATTATCCATATACCCGTCATTATCAGTATCGTAATCCGCAAAGTTTATATCTACAAGACTATCCGATGCCAATTTAGCCACTGCATCCACTACCATCTGGTCGGGGTGCATATCTAAACCACTTCTGTCATTCTGACCATAATAACTCATCACACTATCAAGTCTATATGGTCCATACACATCAAATTCAGGCACATATTGCCCATTCGACGCATCTCTAAAATAATCACGTGCCGACCCTGTTGCTCCATTGTAGTTATATCCCTCTTTATTCAACAAGTCATCAAAATTCTGACGTGTTTTCGAAAAACTCACATCACTAAACTCTACCAAAATCACCAAACCTCTCTCTGCCTGATGTGGCGCACGACGTTGCTCATCAACAGTTGAAGAATGCACCCTTTTTCTCGGCATCTGCAATCTCTCGCCTTCTCTCTGCTGACCATTGCCTACAACATACCATCCATCTTTATCCTGCTCTACGACATTCCCCTCTGGTGTTATATAATAATGACCATTCTCATCACCCACCAATCTCACCTTCAATTCCGACCCATCAGGCTGAATTAAAGTCTTCACAATAGGTTTCGCAGGCACCGCCCACACACCACCCAATGCACAACACACAATGCTCAATAATAAAACAAATATTCTTTTCATAACTTCAATTAATCTTACAATGGCAACTCTTCTTTATTCAAAATAAAACGCTTATAATACGAAATCAACAACGTCGTAATCGGCAACGCTATAATCATACCTACAATACCCAACAACGAACCCCATATCGAAAGCGACAACAATATCACAGCTGGATTCAATCCCATAGCCTTACCCATAATCTTAGGCACAAGAAACAAATCCTGAATGCCTTGCACCACAACAAAAACTATGAAGCAAGCCAACAATATCCACCAAAAACTCTGCCCTGTCTCTGCACTTTTCACCAAACACAACAACACCACAGGCACCACACCCACCGTCTGCAAGTAAGGCACAAGATTCAACACCCCAATAAACAAACCCACCGTAATAGCCATTGGCAAGCCAACAATCTTAAAACCAACAGCAAACATCACACCAACAATAAACGCCACCAAACTCTGACCACGAAAATAACGATTCATTCCGCTCTCCAAATCCTCAAAAACTCCCTCCACCAACTCTCTATACTTCGGCGGAATCATCTCTCTCGCACCTCGATTTATCTTTTCAAAATCAATTAAAATAAACACCACATAAAGAAATACTACGAACACCACAAACACTCTCGCTATCGCCTCCCATGTGCCCGACACCAATCCCTTCACACTTGGCAACAAACTCTCCAACGTACCCTTCACTACATCCGGATTCAACCATGCTGCCAAATCAATCTCCTCTACCACACCATACAACCAACCCACCAACTGTTCCCCTAAACTCGAAGAATCATCCGTAAGACTCAATGGTATATGATTCGTAATCAGCAATCTATAATCCGCAATCTGTTGCAATTCGCTCACCATCGCAGGTATCACCGCAAATCCCAAACCCGTAATCACAATCACAATAAACAACAACGCAATAAAAATCGACACACCACGATTTCCCACTTTCACCTTATATTGCACAAATTTCACCAACGGATGAATCAAATAAGCCAACAACCAACCAATCAAAAATGGCAACAACACACTACTCAATCTATTCACAAGCAGTGCAATTCCAACAACAATAGCCAACGCTATAACTAGCCTAACTACTCTATCAAAAGTATATTTCATAACACAAAAAAAATTAAATTCAAATACACACTCTCAGTGTGTATTCAGCCGTTAAATTTCCAAAATTTCAATATAGAATACAGCAACCTTCAAGCAACCCTCATCATAGGATAACCATACCTGCAAAATACCCACTCTCATTGTGTACTCACAATTTCAAACACCACACCAATATAACATGCAAAGATACTCAAAATTTACAATCTACACAACACCAAAAGAAAATTATAAACCAAAAAAACATCATTTTTGCATTATCTTTGCATCTAACTCTATTACAAACATAAAACCATACAAAATATGCAAACCAACAAACACCACAAAACCATCAATCACTGCAAAGAGCGAAAACCTCGCCCCATGTGGCATGACTATCTTTTAATAGCCATAGCACTCATTATCATCATAATGCAAGCCATAATCATTTGCATTAAGCCCATAACGCCTCCTCCCAACGTAGAGGCACAACCTGCAACAATCGACACGGTCGAAACCTATGGCGAATATTTCGGCACAATCAAAGCTCACCAACAAGTCGAAATTCAAGCGCGCATAGATGGTTTCCTCCAACAAACTCACTTTTCTTCAGGTGATTATGTCAACAAAAACGACATACTCTTCACCATCGACCCTAATTCTTACAAAGCTCGTGTCGAAAAAACTAAAGCCCAAGTAAGTAAAAGCAAAGCTTTAGAACTAAAAACCGAACACGATTTAGCTCGCATCAAACTGCTATACCAACAAAATGCTGCTAGCCGATTAGACTTAGACAACGCCATTGCTGCCCACGAAAGCGCAAAAGCCGAAGTCATAATGAGCGAAGCCGATTTAACACAAGCCAAAATCGCGCTCAACTACACTATCATACGCGCCCCTATTTCGGGATTTATCAACGAAAACACCACTACCATCGGCACTCTCGTAGGTCCTAGTGGCAAATCTCTATTAGCGACCATCACCAATATCGACACCGTGAAAATCAGCCTCAACGTTACCGAATTAGACTACCTCCGTAGCATAGAGCCTGGCACAATATCAACCCGCGAAATATCAATCACACTTGCCGACAGTAGCTCTCTCTCAGTCATCGGCACAACCATTTTCTCAAACTCACAACTCAACCCCGACTCTTTCCTAATTCACCTACAAATTCCAAACCCCAATCACAGACTTCTACCTGGTCAATCCGTTAAAGTCAATCTTCCATTCAAAGCCCACCTCAACCCATGAAACCACAAATAATTCTCACTCTCCTCATCGTATGTAGCAGTTGTTCGATACACAAAAAATGTATCGAACCTGAAATTCCTCTACCCAACCAATTCACAAACATCATAGAGGCCGACTCTGCTTGTATCGCCGACATTCACTGGTCTGAGATATTCACCGACCCCCTACTCCAAGACTTAATAAATCAAACTCTTACATACAACAAAGATTTATTAAGCGCAACTGCCCGAATTCGAGAATTAGAGAAATTACACCAAATCGCCAAGGCCAACTATCTCTTTGACGTTGGAGCAAAAGGCTACATCGAACACGAAACCCACAACCTCTCAAGCAACAATCAAACCATTGATTTAGAAATAGGGACAAAACTCACTATCTCTTGGGAGGCCGACCTCTTTGGTCGCATACGTTGGGCAAAAAAGGAGGCTCTTGCCAACTATCTCGAATCCGTCGAAGGCCAAAAGGCTCTACAAATGACTCTCATTGCCGAAATTGCATCTTCCTACTATCAACTAATGGCTCTCGACAACAAATTGGAAATCTTAACCCGAACACTCAAAACTCGCGAAGAAGACCGTAACAAAGCTCGCTTAAGATTCATGGGTGGCTTAACTTCCAAAATCCCTTATGAACAAGCTCAAGTAGAATATGCCTCTACCGCAGCACTAATCCCTAACGTACAACGCCAAATTAAAATGAAGGAGAACGAAATCTCTCTCCTTACAGGCAAAATGCCATCCGACATACTGCGTTCAAAAATCCAACGACACGAAATCTCAATAAATATCCTACACTTAGGCATTCCTTCCGACTTAATAAAACGTCGCCCCGACATAACAGCAGCCGAACAATCACTAAAAGCCCAAATGGCTAAAGTAGGATACTCGTGGGCTGAAAGATTTCCACGTTTTATAATAAATTTAGAAGGTGGATTGGAAAATACTGCTTTCAAAGGTTTCTTCACTGCCCCTCTCACCTACGCCTTAAGCGAACTAACGGCCCCTCTATTTGCTTTTGGCAAACGCAAAGCCAACTACGATGCTGCCATCCAAGCTTACGATGCCGAACGCTATCAATACGAAAAGAAAGTATTACAAGCATTCAAAGAGGTAAATAATGCAGTTATATCCTATTCTTCTGCCAACAAACAAGTCGAACTAATGGAAAATCTCAGAAATGCAACAAAAAAATATCTCGATTTAGCACATGTACAATATATAAACGGACAAATTAACTACATTGATGTTCTTCACGCACAGCGCAGCTATCTAAATGCTAAAATCAACCTATCAGATGCCATTTGCAACGAAAATATAGCCATAATAGAACTCTACAAATCCCTTGGAGGTGGTTGGCAGAATAAAAAATAAAAGACTCTACGAAACATATACGAAGGATATACGAAACATATACGAAGGATATACGAATTTTTGCAATAAGCGAGAGCAATTAAGTCTAAATTGCCGAGCGTAGCAAAAATCACGACCAAAGGGAAAACATAAACATACCCTTAAAGTATCTTGAATTACTAAAAAAACATAATTTTTATCGTTTTTCGATAAAATATTTGGTAATTCAAGATTTTTTGTGTTACTTTGCATCGTGAAAGTCTGACAAGTCAGATAATTCAAACAAAACAATCAACAACTAAATAAAATATTATGAAAAAAGTATTATCTCTCTTTGCAGCCCTCCTATTTGCTGCAGCAGGTTTAATGGCTCAACAGCCTCAACCTCTTCCTATCGACACTAATGTTCGCATGGGAGTTCTCGAAAATGGTCTCACTTATTACATTCGTTACAACAACCAACCTAAAGAACGTTGCGAATTCCACATCGCACAAGCCGTAGGTGCAATCCTCGAAGAAGACCACCAAAATGGTCTTGCTCACTTCCTCGAGCACATGGCTTTCAATGGTACTAAAAACTTCCCTGACAAACTTCTCATCAACTACTTCGAATCTGTTGGTGTAGGTTTCGGTAGCAGTATCAATGCCTATACATCGCTCGACGAAACTGTTTATCGTCTTTCTAACGTGCCTACTCGCCCTGAAATCCTCGACAGTGCTCTCCTCGTTCTCCACGATTGGTCATGCGCTATCGCTCTTCAAGAAGCTGAAATCGACAACGAACGTGGTGTAATTCGCGAAGAATGGCGTCAAGGCAACACTGCTCAACGCCGTATGTGGCGCGAAGGCAACAAAGTGAAATATCCAGGTTCACAATATGCTAAACGCGACGTTATTGGCGACACTGCCGTAATCAACAACTTCACATACCAAGCTCTCCGCGATTACTACGAACTTTGGTACGGTCCAGACCTCCAATGCGTTGTTGTAGTTGGTGATATCGACGTTGACAAAATGGAGAAAAAAATCATCGATCTCTTCTCTCCAATCCCTGCACGTTCTAACCGTGGCGAACGTCCTCGCTATTCACTTCCTACAAATGCTGCTCCTATCGTAGCTATCTACACTGACAAAGAGGCTCAATTCACACAACTTGCTATAGAATTCCTCCACCCAACAATGCCTTTCGAATTAAGAGCTACAGACCAAGGCTACCTTATGTCTGTAATCAACTCTCTTATTCGTCAAATGATTTCATATCGTATCGATGAAATCACAATGGACCCTAATGCTAACTTCATCCAAGCAATGGGTGGCTATGGCAACCAACTTGGCGAAACTGATGCTTTCGAATTCATCACAATCCCTAAAGATGGTAAAGAAAAAGCTTCTATGTCTGATATGTTCACTCAAGTTGAAAAAATCAAACGCTACGGCTTTACTGCTTCTGAATTCGAACGTGCTAAAACTGACTATCTCGCTAACGTAGAACGTGCTTACAACGAACGTTCAACTCGTAAAAGCCAAAGCTATGCTCAAGAATGCTATCGTCATTACCTTGATGGCGAACCAATCCCTGGTATCGAATTTGAATACGAATATGCTAAAGCTGTTCTTCCTCAACTTCCTGTTGCTATCATCAACCAATTAGTTCAACAATACATCACTGACAACAATATCATTATCAGCTATATTGGTAAAGAAAATAGCGACATCGTAAGCGTACCTACAAAAGAAGAAGCCCTCGAAATCTTCAATGCTGTAAAAGCATCTGAAATCGAAGCTCCAGTAGAAGAAACTTTCGATCGCCCATTGGTTGAAACTGCTCCTACAGCTGGTTCTATCGTAAAAGAAAAATACAACAAAGCTCTCGGTACTACAGAATGGACTCTTTCTAATGGTATCAAAGTAGTTATCAAACCTACTGAATACAAAAAAGACCAAATCACAATGTCTATGCAATCAGAAGGTGGACTCAGCAAAGTTTCTCTCGAAGACCTCCCTTCTGCTTCAATGGCTACATCTATCATTGCTTACAATGGTATCGGCGAATTCTCTTACCTCGAACTCCAAAAGGCTCTTACTGGTAAAAACTTCTCTGTTCAACCTAGCATCGATGACTATCGCGAAGCTATCTCTGCATCTACTACAGTGAAAGATTTTGAATCTATGATGCAATGTGTATATCTCTATCTCACATCGCCTCGCCAAGACGATCAAGCATACCAATCTCTCATCTCTATGCTCGAAACTCAATTGGCTGCTCGCGACAAAAATCCTAAATCTGCATTCCAAGATAGCATTGCACAAACTATCGCTTCACACCACGCTCGCGAACTTATCGTCAACCTCGACTTCCTCAAAAAAGTTGACCAACAACGCGCTATTGCTATCTACAAAGAACGTTTCGCTAACCCTGCCGACTTCCTCGTTACATTCATCGGTAACATCAACCCTAACGACGAAGCTACTCGCCAACTCATCTGCACATGGCTCGGTGGTCTCAAAACTGACAAATCTCGTGAAAAATATACTGACCACGGTGTTCGCTATCCAAAAGGCAAAGTAAACAACTACTTCACTAAAGAGATGGAAACAAAAACTGCCTCTAACCGCATTGTTTACTCTGGCAAAATGAAAGCTACTCTTGCTAATCGTCTCAACATGGCTATCATTGGCGACATCCTTGGCACTCGCTATCTCGAAAGCATCCGTGAAAAAGAAGGTGGCTCATACGGTGTAGGTTGTGCAGGCTATGTAATGGAAGACCCAACTGAACAAGCAGTTCTTCTTATGCAATTCGACACAGACCCAGAAAAACAACAAAAACTCATCTCTATCATCCACAAAGAAGTGATGGAAATTATTGAAAATGGTCCACGTGCCGACGACCTCCAAAAAGCTAAAGAAAGCCGTCTCACTTCTCTTGCCGAAGATATGGAAACTAACAGCTGGTGGGGCACAATCCTTAACCGCTACTACAACAATGGCATCAACTACGCTAAAGACTACAAAAAAGCTCTCGAAGGCGTAAATGCTAAATCAATCCAAAAAACTCTCAAAGCCCTCGTAAAACAAGGCAACGTAGTAGAAGTTGTAATGCTTCCACAAGAATAATGACAACTGTCAACTGACTATATACAAAAACAGCCCGAATTTTTCAATTCGGGCTGTTTTTATTATGTGCCTTGCCTTAAAAATGCGTTACCACCCAAACGGATGTTTTGCCAATGGCAATTTCGCCAACGGATGATAATCTCCTTTCAAACCTATAGGCATAGCATTGCGAATATCATATACAGTATTTATCGCCATACGTGCATCTTCTATACCAAAACCTCCACCACTAAGAATATCACGATAACTTTCAGTATGCAATTCTGTGAAACCCTCACTAAATTCAAACTCTTCTCCATCAATATTTATCAATCTGAACGTACGTTTCTCACCTTGCACCGCATTCTCTGGCAAATTATCGGCATTGATACTAAGGAAATAACGCACACGAGCCTTCTCCAACTCTAAATATCCTGCCACACGGTCATGCGACGACACATGCACCACATTGCGTGTCACCTTACCAAACACCCATTGCAACATATCGTAGAAGTGCACACCAATATTCGTAGCCACACCACCACTCTTTCGCACATCGCCTTTCCAACTCGTATAATACCAATTACCACGCGAAGTAATGTATGTCAAATCCACGTCATATATCTTATCTTTCGGACCTGCATCAATCTTCGCTTTCAAGTCGCGAATTGATTGATGCAATCTCAATTGCAAAATAGTATATACTCTTTTCCCTGTCTCTTTTTCCACCTCTTTCAAGGCATCCACATTCCATGGATTCAACACAAGCGGTTTCTCACAAATCACATCTGCACCAAGACGCAATCCATAACGCATATGTGCATCATGCAAATAATTAGGCGTACATATACTCACAAAATCAATCGCATTACCCGTACGATGCAATTTCGTACAATGACGGTCAAATAACTCTTGCTCAGTAAAGAACGACGCTTCAGGGAAAAACGAATCCATGATACCGACACTATCAAATTTATCATACGCCGCAACCAAACGATTGCCAGTATCTTTGATAGCTCTCAAATGTCGTGGCGCAATATATCCCGCCACCCCAATCAACGCAAAATTTTTCATAATTTATTTAAAAAGACAGAAGAACAAAAGAACATAATCCCTCGTTACTTGTTTTTAGTTTAAGACAGAAGAACAAAATTTATGTTTTTATGTTATTTTGTCTTCTATAATCTTCTTATTTATTTTTTGTTGGTGTATATAAACGATATTTACGTTTGGCAACAAACTGTTCCTCCCCAAAATTAATAAGCAAACCCACATCTTTATGTGCTGCAGTCAAATAATTAACCAACTGTAAATTATGCACAGACAACAATTGATTAACAGCTTTTACCTCTACAATTACTTGATTCTCCACTAATAAATCCAACTTAAACTCTCCTATCACATGCCCCTTATAATCAACTTCTATTGGAACTTGCGATTCAACCTCTAATCCTCTCTCTGTCAACTCTATTATCAATGCCTTTTCGTATATCGACTCTAAAAAACCCGGCACTAACCTCTTTTTAACTTGAAAAGCAGCATCAACAATTTCCTTAACCAATTCTTCAATATCCATAGTTATTTATTTTTAGTTTAAGACAAAAGAACATAAAAACATTATTTTTTTTAGAAGACAGAAGAACAGAAGAACATAATTTATCTTATCATATTATTATATCTTGAAAAAAAGACAAATAAAATTAAAGTTTATGTTATTATGTTATTTTGTCTTCTTTTAGTGGATAGAAAAACAAAATTTATATCATTATGTTATTCTGTCTTAAAAAATTATGTTGTTCTGTCTTAAAAAAATTATATTATTCTGTTATATTGTCTTCTCTCAAACAACAACATATATACTCCAATTGTTCTGCATCCAATTCTGTGTGCATT
>JAFYMM010000202.1 GCA_017550055.1 Paludibacteraceae bacterium | reverse complement strand
GCAAAAATCCAAGCATTAAGTTCGATTTTCCCTGAAAAAATAGAATTTGATGGAAAAAATTTTCGAACTGAAAAATTGAACACAGTACTTGCTCTAATATATCAGAAAAACAATGAGTTACAAGGAAATAAAAAGAAAAATGGAGAAAGTTTTTCAACTTTCTCCACTTCAGTACCCCCGTCGAGAATCGAACTCGAATCTACGGTTTAGGAAACCGCTATTCTATCCGTTGAACTACAAGGGCAATTCAATGCACAATGCATAATTCATAATGCATAATTCATAATTAGCCATTCGACATCAAACAAATAATTATAAATTATGAATCATGAATTATGAATTATTTTAGTGTCGTCCTTTTGAATTAGACTTCATTTGTTTTGCTTGTTGTTCACGAAGAGCTTGTTGTTGAGCTTTTTGAGCCTCTTCGAGACGTTGCATAAATGCTGATTTCTTTTGTGGTTTTGCTTTATTTTTCTCTAGTTGAGCAAGCACTTTTTTGTCATCAACAAAAAGACGGAACAAATATGTTTGAATAATTGTAATCAAAAGTGATACAAAATAGTAATATGAAAGACCAGATGCGTAATTATTAAAGATAAACATAAACATAACTGGCATCATATACATCATCCATTTCATCATACCCGCACCAGGTTGATCGCTTGCACCTGTATTTGCCATATTGATTTTAGTATAGATGATATTTGTAATAGTCATCAAAAGACAGAACAAAGAGATGTGGTTACCAAAATATGGCGTAATAAGTGGAATATAGGCATCCCAAGAGAGAATAGCATCATAACTAGAGAGTTCGTCAGCCCAAAGGAACGATTGTCCACGAAGTTCAAATGCAGTAGGGAAGAAACTGAACATCGCAAACAAAATAGGCATTTGGAACAACATTGGAAGACAGCCACTCATTGGACTTGCACCAACTTTTTGGTAAAGAGCCATAGTAGCTTGTTGACGTTCCATTGCTTTTTCAGCAGGAATACGAGCATTAATCTCTTCAATTTGAGGACGAAGTACGCGCATTTTAGCCGATGACATATATGATTTGAATGTAAATGGAAGTATCACTAATTTAATAATGATAGTCAACAAGAAAATAATAAGACCATAGCTACTTATGTATTTACCCAAGAAATTAAAGACAGGAATGATAACACATGTTGTAATCCAACGGAAGAGCGACCATCCCATAGGAATGATGTGTTGAAGACGGAGTTTGTCGTCGCCATTAAGGTCGCGGTCGTAAGATTTCAATACACGATATTGGTTAGGGCCATAATATGTATGGAATTTAGTAGGACGAACACCATTAGGGTCGAAAGCAACACTAGCCTCCATTTTGTGTTGTTTAATAAACTCAGAACGGTCAGGCATAACTTCTGATTCGACAGCAGTAGCAGTGAAAGCATCGTCAGCAATCATAATAGTGCTGAAGAAATGGTCTTTGAATGCCACCCAACGCACCTTGCCAGCAAGTTTTTCTGAATCATTTTTGAATTCAGAAAGACGCTCCATATCGTCAGCAACATACTTATAATTAAGAGTAGCATAACGAGACTCGAATTTACGACCCTTTTCGTTTTGACGAATAAGCGATTGCCATTGCATATCGAGCGTTGATGTATTAGGTGAGAGATATTGACTCATATTATGAGCTTTAATCTCCATTGCAGTCATGAAATCATCATTTGGAATAGTATAAACAAAATCGATATGCGCATCAGTATCTACAGCAAGACGCATAGTTACGATTTGAGCATCATCAGTTTTGCTAACCATTGGTTGAAAATAGAGACTCTTAGTGCTAATGATACGATTGTCGCTTGTAAAGAGAGTAAAGGCCAAAGAAGCCTCACCATCAGCGAAAAGCATAAGAGGAAGCGAATCATAGCGAGTATAATTCTTCACTTCAGCAGCACATACACGACCACCTTTATTAGAAAAAGTAAGGCGAATTTTCTCATTCTCAACAGTAAAATGCTCCTCTACACCAACTCCTGCCGCTGCAAAATAGCCATAAGTTTTCATGAGGCGAGCAGAATCAAGAGTAGCTTCGCCAATAGCAGCAAGCGAATCGGCAACAGCTTGTTGACGTTCGAGTTCTAATTGAGCAAGATATGCAGACTCGTTAGCAGCAGCGATAGAATCGCGAACATGTTGACGACGAGCCAATTCCTCTTTACTTGGTTGATTCAACCAACTGAAGCCGAATATTACGGCCATGATTAGGACTAAGCCTATGACGGTGTTTTTATCCATTTTTATTAAAAGTTGAAAGTTGAACCGAAGGTCTTTGAGCCTTTGGCGATAAAAAGTTGAAAGTCGAAAACTAATACAACCTCATCTTTTCTTTTGATTACAATATTAGAAAATAAAATGCAAAGTTACAAAATTTTCTTGACATGTACAATAGATAAAAAAGAGAGACGCAATTTCTTGCGTCTCTACTATAGGGAACTCTATAATTATTTGTTAGCAGCAGCTTTGACGAATTGAAGGAAGAGTGGGTGTGGATTGAGAACTGTACTAGAGTACTCAGGGTGGAATTGCACACCTACATACCAAGGGTGAGTTGGCACCTCGATGATTTCGCCAAGTTGAGTATCAGGGTTAACACCTGAAATAATCATGCCATTTGCTTCAAATTCAGCTTTATATTGATTGTTGAATTCAAGACGATGACGATGACGCTCTTGAATAAGTTCTTTGCCATAGATTTCAAATGCACGTGAACCCGCTTTAAGTTTACAAGCATAAGCACCAAGACGCATAGAACCACCTTTGTCGAGATGAGTTTTTTGTTCTTCCATCATGTCAATCACTTTGTGTTTAGCATTAGGATTGATTTCGACAGTATGAGCATCTTTGTAACCTAATACGTTGCGTGCAAATTCGATAGCCATCACTTGCATACCATAACAAATACCAAGTGTAGGAATATTATTTTCACGAGCGTAGCGTGCAGAGATGATTTTACCTTCAATGCCACGTTCGCCAAAGCCTGGAGCAACGAGAATACCATCGTAACCTTTGAGTGTAGCTTCTACATTATCTTCTGTAATATCATCAGAAAGAAGGAGGTCAAGTTTAAGCTTGCGGTCGTTGTAAGCCGAAGCATGGATGAGCGACTCGATGATTGATTTGTAAGCATCTGGGAGACGTACATATTTACCAACAAGGGCAATCTTAACCTCTTTTTCAGCAGTTTTGAGTTTATTGAGGAAGAAATTCCATTGATCCATATCTGCTTTAGTGGCATCAGGGTCGATACCGAGGCGTTTGAGCACTACGCGGTCGAGACCTTCTTGTTGCATACGAACTGGTACTTCGTAGATAGTTTTCACATCGGCACTTTCGATAACAGCCTCTGGGTCAACATTACAGAATAGGGCAACTTTTTTACGAACTTCAGGAGTAATTGGATGCTCTGCACGAAGAACAAGCACGTCTGGTTGAACACCTTCTTGTTGCAATTCTTTAACTGAGTGTTGAGTTGGTTTAGTTTTCAACTCGCCAGCAGCAGCTACGTAAGGCACATAAGTAAGGTGGATGCAGAGGCAGTCGCTACCAAGCTCCCAACGAAGTTGGCGCACGCTCTCGATATAAGGCAAAGACTCGATGTCGCCTACAGTACCACCGATTTCGGTAATAACAAAGTCGAAATTGCCAGTGTTGCCAAGTTGTTTTACATTGCGTTTAATTTCGTCGGTGATATGAGGAATAACTTGAACAGTTTTGCCCAAGAAATCGCCACGACGTTCGCGTGTAATTACGTTTTGATATATACGACCTGATGTAACGTTGTTAGCTTTAGAAGAAGGCACGTTGAGGAAACGTTCGTAGTGACCAAGGTCGAGGTCAGCTTCGTGACCATCGTTAGTCACGTAGCATTCGCCATGTTCGTAAGGATTGAGAGTACCTGGGTCAATATTGATATATGGGTCGAGTTTTTGGTTAGTAACTCTGTAACCACGAGCTTGGAGGAGTTTTCCAAGCGATGCTGCGATGATGCCTTTACCGAGCGATGAAGTAACGCCACCAGTAACGAAAATGTACTTTGTTGCCATAATTTATCAATTCATAATTCACAATTCACAATGCATAATTGGGATTGTGATTTAATTGTGCTTAATTAAAGTGCAAAGATACAAATTTTTTTTGATAGTTAATAGATGTAAAACAATATTTTTTTTGCAAGTTTGATTTTATGTGGTTTTATGTTGTGGTTTATAGATTTTTTAGTAACTTTGTGGTTGGTTTTTCGAGAATGAATTTTAGGGGGGCTTATTGTATTTTAAGAGGGGTTTTGAGGGTAAGGAGAAGGTATGGTTATCCTATGAAGAAGGTTGCTTGAAGTATGCTATTTCCTTCATCTGAACTCTGGGGGGACTTATTGTATTTTATCGTACATTTTTTAATCATTTTTTTAGTTATGATTTCATATAATATTGAAGGCGTAAAAATGCCTAAAATTAGCAAACGTGAAACTAATGCTTGGATTAAAGCAGTAGCTGCGAAATATGGCAAAAAGGTAGGCGAAGTGGCTTATATTTTTTGTGATGACCCAAAAATTCTTGAAGTGAACAAGGAGTATTTGAACCACGACTATTTCACTGATATTATTACGTTTGACTACTGCGAAGGGAATGTGTTGAATGGCGATATTTTTATTTCGTTGGATACAGTGGCAAGTAATGCTGAAGAGTTTGGAGTTACGTTTGATGAAGAGTTGCACCGCGTGTTGATTCATGGAATTTTGCATCTTTGCGGTCAGGATGACCAAACACCTGAGTTGAGAGCAGAGATGATTGCGAAGGAGAATGACGCTTTGAAAATGAGAGGTTAAAATTATTTTTAGACATAATGACATAAAAACACATTATTCTCTCTCCATAATGGTCGTGTTTTTGCTATGCAAAATCTCGACACAAAAGACATATTTGATAAATGTAACTTAAAATATGTCATTCATTTGCCAAGATATGCCGCAGGCATAGCGAGACATATGTAAAAAGAAAATTAAAGATTATGTCTTTATGTCATTCTGTCTTTCAAATTTCAATTTCTAAATGCGTGCAATTGTGTTGACATCGACGCTGTATAGCGACAATAGTTATATGCTGAATTTGTTTACGGACGAATTGGGCTATGTGACTGTGTCGGTGAAAGTTGGCAAACGAAGTAAGGTGAGATTATCGCATATTCAGCCGTTGACATTGCTGTCGGTGGAACTGCATGGACGACCATCGCAACAGGTGATGCATGTGACCGAATGTGTGGCTCTGCCTGGATGCGAAATGCTG
>JAFYMM010000201.1 GCA_017550055.1 Paludibacteraceae bacterium | reverse complement strand
GATACCGTTGGCATCGATATCGAAAGTTACTTCGATTTGAGGCACACCACGTGGAGCAGCAGGGATGCCATCGAGGTGGAACATACCGATTTGTTTGTTTTGAGCTGCCATTGGACGTTCACCTTGGAGTACGTTGATTTGTACAGAAGGTTGATTGTCGCTTGCAGTAGAGAATACCTCAGATTTTTTAGTAGGGATAGTTGTGTTAGCATCGATGAGGCGAGTCATCACACCACCCATAGTTTCGATACCGAGAGAAAGAGGAGTTACGTCGAGAAGAAGCACGTCTTTCACTTCACCAGTGAGAACAGCACCTTGGATAGCAGCACCTACAGCCACAACTTCGTCAGGGTTAACACCTTTAGAAGGAGTTTTGCCGAAGAATTTAGCAACGAGTTCTTGGATAGCTGGAATACGAGTAGAACCACCTACAAGGATAACTTCGTCGATATCAGATTTGCTGAAACCAGCGTGTTTCAATGCGTTTTCGCATGGAGGGAGACAAGCTTGAATCAATTTGTCTGCCAATTTTTCGAATTGAGCGCGAGTAAGAGTTTTCACCAAGTGTTTTGGCACACCACCTACAGGCATAATATAAGGGAGGTTGATTTCAGTAGAAGTTGTACTTGAAAGCTCGATTTTAGCTTTTTCGGCAGCTTCTTTGAGACGTTGCATAGCCATAGGGTCTTTGCGGAGGTCAGCACCTTCTTCGCGGAGGAATTCATCAGCCAACCAGTCAATAATAACGTGGTCGAAGTCGTCACCACCGAGGTGAGTATCACCATTAGTTGATTTTACTTCGAATACGCCATCGCCAAGCTCGAGGATAGAGATATCGAATGTACCACCACCAAGGTCGAATACAGCGATTTTCATATCTTTGTTAGCTTTGTCGAGACCATAAGCAAGAGCAGCGGCAGTAGGTTCGTTGACGATACGGCGAACTGTGAGACCTGCGATTTCGCCAGCTTCTTTAGTAGCTTGACGTTGAGCATCAGAGAAATAAGCAGGAACAGTGATAACAGCTTCTGTTACTTCTTGACCAAGATAATCTTCAGCAGTTTTTTTCATTTTTTGAAGAACCATAGCTGAGATTTCTTGTGGAGTATAGAGGCGTCCGTCGATATCAACACGAGGAGTATTGTTGTCGCCTTTAGCTACTTTATAAGGCATACGCTCGATTTCTTTAGAAACGCGGTCGTAAGTTTCGCCCATAAAGCGTTTGATAGAATATACTGTTTTGTGAGGGTTAGTCACAGCTTGACGTTTAGCTGGGTCGCCGATTTTGCGTTCGCCACCATCGATGAATGCTACAATTGAAGGAGTTGTGCGTTTACCTTCAGCGTTAGTTACTACTACAGGTTCGTTACCTTCCATTACTGCCACGCACGAGTTAGTTGTGCCGAGGTCAATACCAATAATTTTTCCCATGATTGTTTTATTTTTTATTTGTTAATATTCAATTTTATTTACCGGAAAATCCGGATTTACCAGACCACTTCG
>JAFYMM010000200.1 GCA_017550055.1 Paludibacteraceae bacterium | reverse complement strand
TATGTGTCGGGCAATCACGACAAACCACGTTTCATGGCATTGGCATCGGGCGACATCAAAGTGGGTGAAGATGCTAAAGCAGCAGGTTGGACTCGTACAGTAGGCATTACTGACTCGGTGGCTTACGATAAATTGGCTCTTCTTCACGCATTTAACCTCACTATTCCGGGTGTGCCAGTAATCTATTATGGCGACGAAATCGGTATGACAGGTGGTAATGACCCAGACTGTCGTCGTATGATGCGTTTCACAGAATGGAACAATCGTGAAGAGGCTTTGTTTGAGAAAGTGGCTGCATTGAATCACCTCCGTCGTGGCAATATGGCGTTGGTGTATGGCGACTATATCCAACTCCATGTGGCAGAACAAACATTGGCATACGCGCGTAAATATTTCGATAAGAGCGTAGTGGTGTGCATCAACAACAGCACAGAGGCTCAAACTTTCGAACTTGATATCACAGCTCTTGGTGCAACAAATTATAAATCATTGTTTGGCAACAACTGCACAATCAATGGCAACACATTGACAGTAGAATTGCCAGCCCTCACAGCAGAGGTATATTATTAATTTTAAATTTTAAATTTGAAAGTTATTTATTGATTCATTATGTATATGAAGACGAGAGAATATTAATTGTGTTCTCTTGTCTTTGTATCTTACAAGTTATGAGATAAAATTTTTATTTTTATCGCAAAATTTCAACTTTCAACTTTTAATTTTCAACTTGTATGATTTCAGCAGATGCATTGACCGTCGAATTTGGCGGAACAACACTTTTTAAAGATATATCATTCATTATCAACGAAAACGACCGCATAGCCTTGATGGGTAAGAATGGTGCGGGTAAGTCCACTTTGTTGAAGATACTTGCAGGAGTGCGTGAA
Source organism: Paludibacteraceae bacterium (assembly GCA_017550055.1). Classification (GTDB taxonomy): domain Bacteria; phylum Bacteroidota; class Bacteroidia; order Bacteroidales; family Paludibacteraceae; genus Aphodosoma. Next base: position 7,520 of record JAFYMM010000200.1, on the reverse strand, counting down.
GCTACACGCGGTAAGGTGTCGGCTCCAGAGGGTACGATTATTGCATATCTTCCTCAACACTTGATGGTTAAGGATGATAAGACCGTATTTGAGGAGGCTGCTACTGCATTCTCTGAAATCAACAATATGGAGGCTCGTATCAACGAGATAAACAAAGAGTTGGAAACTCGCACCGACTATGAGAGCGATGAGTATATGGCTCTCATAGAGGAGGTGAGTGCACTCAGCGAGCGATTCTATAGCATCGAAGAGGTGAACTATGACGCTGACATTGAGAAAACTTTGCTTGGACTTGGATTCGAACGTAAGGACTTCACTCGTAAGACTTCGGACTTCAGCGGTGGTTGGCGTATGCGTATTGAATTGGCGAAAATGTTGTTGCGCAAACCCGATTTGATTCTCCTCGACGAGCCTACTAACCACCTCGATATAGAGTCGATTCAATGGTTGGAACAGTGGCTTGTGAATCAAGGCAAGGCTGTGGTGGTGATTTCGCACGATAAGGCATTTGTTGATAATATCACAAATCGCACTATCGAGGTGACGATGGGTCGCATCTATGACTATAAGGCTACTTATTCGCACTATTTGCAACTCCGTGAAGAGCGTCGTCAGCAACAACAACGTCAGTATGAAGACCAACAAAAGATGATTGCTGAGACTAAAGAGTTCATCGAACGCTTCAAGGGTACATACTCTAAGACGCTTCAGGTGCAGAGCCGTGTGAAGATGCTTGAGAAACTCGAAATCATTGAGGTTGACGAGATTGATACATCGTCGTTGCGATTGAAATTCCCACCAGCACCACGCAGTGGCAACTATCCTGTGGCTGCCCACAATGTGGGTAAGGCATACGGCGAGCATCGTGTTTTCTCGGGTGCTAACTTCACTATCGAGCGTGGCGAGAAGGTGGCATTTGTGGGTAAGAATGGTGAGGGTAAATCTACGATGGTGAAATGTATCATGCAGGAGATTGAGCATGAGGGCGAGTTGTTGTTAGGCCATAATGTCAGAGTTGGCTACTTTGCGCAAGACGAAGCGGCAGGATTGGATGAAGAGTTGACAGTATTTCAAACTATTGATGAGATAGCAGAAGGCGATATTCGCACGCAAATACGCAATATTCTTGGTGCGTTTATGTTCAACAAAGAGGACTCGGAGAAGAAAGTGAAAGTGCTTTCGGGTGGTGAACGCCAACGACTTGCAATGATTAAACTCTTGTTGCAACCACTCAATTTCTTGATTCTCGACGAGCCTACTAACCATCTTGATATTAAGACTAAGGATGTGTTGAAACAGGCATTGCAAAACTTCGATGGTACGCTTATTGTAGTATCACACGATAGGGACTTCCTCGATGGTTTGGTGACAAAAGTATATGAATTTGGTGGAGGTAAAGTGACAGAACACCTCGAAGATATCTATGGTTTCCTACGCAAAAAGAATATGGAAAACCTCCGTGAAATAGAACGTAAATAGGGAGTAGGGAGTAGGGAATAGGGAGCAAGGAATAGGGATGGTAATTATGAATTATGCATTATGCATTATGAATTGATAAAATGGGAATGTTTGGATGTTTATTTATGATGATTTTGATACCAGCGCTGTTTGTTTTGGCGTTGGTGTTGAATTTGGTATTTCGTGTGTTAGGCATATTTGTGCCTAAGTCGCGAAAAGCACAACCGCAATATGACTATGACGAATCGGAAAATCCGATAGAGGAAGAGATAAAAGAGGAGATAAACGAACGACGTCAGCGTGGAGATAAAATTATTTCAGATGACGAGGGTGAGTATGTCGATTTTGAAGAAATTGATGAATAGATAACAGATTACAGATTAAAGATTACAGATATGAAATTAAAAACTTTAACTTTATTATTTGTTGCGGCTTTGGCACTTACTGTGTCGGCTCAAACACCCGTTGCAGAGCAAACTACTACTGCAAAAGTTACGCACCTCACGAAAGCCGAATTCTTGGCAAAGGTGATGAACTATGAGAAAAACCCTCAAGAGTGGATTTATCTTGGAGATAAGCCTTGTTTGATTGACTTCTACGCTTCGTGGTGTGGACCATGCAGACGTTTGGCTCCTGTGTTGGACGAATTGGCTCAAGAGTATGATGGCGAAATTTATATTTACAAGATTGATACAGAAAAAGAGCGCGAATTGGCTGCTGTGTTTGGTGTTCGTTCTATTCCTACGTTGTTGTTTTGCCCAATGAACGAAAAACCACAAATAGCGCAAGGTGCATTGCCTAAAGAGCAACTCAAAGAGGCTATTGATAAAGTGCTTTTGAAGAAGTGAGAAATAAATATTAAAATACATAGAAATGAAAAAATTATTTGTTGTAATATTGTGTATTGTGCATTGTGCATTGTGCATTGATATGAAAGCGCAAGAGAAGAAAGAGCAACCTTTGCGTTATGTAGATGCATTGGAGTTCAGAATGATAAATAAGGGCTTTTTCGATACCGAAACGCCTTATTCTCGTTTGCCTAAGTATTTGCAAGACTCTATTCGTCCTGACTTGTGGGACAGAGGTTTGTGTAGTGCAGGTGTGGCAATTCGTTTTGCTACAGACTCTAAGCGAGTAGGTGTGCGCTATCGTTTGTTGAAGAATTTCCACATGTATCACATGGCAGACACAGGCACTAAGGGTGCCGACCTTTATATTCGTAACGAAAAGGGCAAATGGGAGTATGTAAATACTTGTCGTCCAATGGTGAAAGATAAAGAGACAAAAGAGTGCGAAAAGGTGTTTGTTGATAATTTTGACGGCTCGATGCACGAATTTATAATCTATTTGCCATTGTATGATGGTGTGACAGAGATGTTTGTGGCTGTGGACAGTACGGCTACATTAACTCAACCACAAGTGGATAGTCCACGCAAAGACAAACGCATTGTGATGTACGGAACAAGTGTGCTTCAAGGCGGTTGCGCTACTCGCACAGGTATGGCTGGTACGAATATCATGCAACGCGATTTGGATTGTGAGGTTATCAATCTCGGCTTCAGTGGCGAGGGCAAAATGGATATGTGTATCGCTCGTGCTATGGCTCAAATTCCTAACGTAGCATGCTATGTGCTTGACCCAGTGCCTAATTGCACTGAGGGAATGTGCGATACTTTGACATACGCATTCGTCAGCGAATTGCGTCGTTTGCGTCCTGAAGTGCCGATTGTGATGGTGGAAGGGCATACTTACACATACGCAAAATATGACACTTTCTTCAAAGACTATTTGCCTAAAAAGAATGAGGCATGGTTGCGTAACTACAAGAAACTCAAAAAGGATGGTATGAAGCAACTCTACTATGTAACTACCGAAGGACTCTTTGGTTACGACAATGAAGGCACTGTAGATGGCATTCATTACACCGATTTAGGCTATCGCTACTACGCTCAGAAATTAGAAAAAGTGGTTAAGCGTTTTGTGAAATAAGACAAAAAATAGATGTTCAACTCATGTGTTGAGCATCTATTTTTTTTATATACGCATTAAACTTTGGTATAACGTTTGTAGTCTAAAGAAATAAGCAAACAAATCTATTAATTTTTTAAAATTTAGAAACTATGAAAAACTATCTATTTTTGATGTTATTGCCAATGGTTATTGGTTTAGCGTCGTGTGATTACCATGACAAAATGGTTGATACGGGCGATTTGCCTACAAAAACAACAATGTTTATTGCCGATTATTTCCCTGATTGTAAGATTGTTTCAATTGATAAAGACCGCGATTTTGGTGTAGTTAGTTATGATGTAGTGTTGAGTTGTGGCGTGAAATTGGAGTTTGACAAATCTGGTGATTGGACAGAAGTAGATTGCTCGCCAAATGAAGTGCCTAACGCCATTGTTCCAAATAAGATTTTGGAGTATATTTCGGTAAAATATAGCGATAATTTTATCGTGAAAATTGAGCGAAAATGGTCAAATTACAAAGTTGAATTGAACAATGATGTTGAATTAGTGTTCGATAAAGATGGCAATTTTAAGCATTTTGATTAACCCTAAAACAAATATTGTTATGCAAAAATTGGTTCTACTATTTGTTATATCAATTCTCGGTGTGATGCCAATTATGGCAGATAATGACAAAATTATTACTCGAGAAGAGTTGCCAGAAAAGGCTCAAATGTTTCTTACAAAGCATTTTGCTAATGTCGATGTTCTTTATGCTAAAGCAGAACATGATGTGGGAGTGGTTGCGGCGTATGATGTTTTGTTAGAGGGAAATATCAAAGTTGAGTTTAGTCGTAGAGGGGAGTGGACTAGTGTAGATTGTGAGCATGGTCAAGTGCCAGATAGCGTGTTGCCTCAGGGTGTGTTGGATTATGTGAAGCAGAAATTTTCAAAGGCGCATGTTGTCGAAATTGAATGTGATATGCGAGGTTATGAGGTGAAATTGAGCAACGACCTTGAGCTTAATTTTGACAAGAATGGCAAGTTTTTGCGAGTAGATTAAATTTATAGTACATGTAATTTGAAAATCCTACTTCTGGTAGGATTTTCTTATTTTATCACAAATTAAGCTCTGACTTTTTTCTATACTAACAGTATATTGCTTCATAGGATAACCATACCTTTCAAGATAGTGAACCGTACCTTCAAGCAACCTATGTAGAAGGAGTCTGCCAATCTAATTAACGTCAGTTCGATATAAGAATTCCGTGCATTTTATCGCCTAAAGTCTCAAAGACCTTCGGTTCCGTGAGAAATAAAATTATATCGAACTCACGTTAACTATAACTCAAAAGTATAAAAAATAGGTAAAAACAAAATTATAAAATTAACAATTATTATGTACCAAAAAGTGTGTTAATTCAATAATTTTTTGTATCTTTGCACATTAAATGGTAAATAATAATAATCAATTATAAATCAATAGAAAATGAAAAAATTATTTCTTATTGCTATGACCGCTGTGTTATTTGCAAGTTGTGGTAAAAAACAAGAAACCACAAATCTCTACACTCCAGATCCTGAGGGATTTGACTATGTAGTTGACGCATTTGCTGATATGCAAATTATGCGTTATCGCGTAACTGGTATTGAAACATTGAGTCTTAAACAACAAGAGTTGCTCTACTATCTATCAGAAGCAGCACTTTGTGGTCGTGATATTATTTGGGACCAAAATGGTAAAGACCACCTCCAAATTCGTCGTGTATTAGAGGCTGTTTATACTTCTGATGTTGACAAAACTACTGATGATTTCAAAGCTTTTGAAATATATTTGAAACGTGCTTGGGTTTCTAATGGTATTCACCATCACTACTCTGGTGCTAAATTCGTTCCTGAATTCTCACAACCTTGGTTCGAAGAAGCATTTGGTGCTATCGCTCCAGAAGTTCTTCCTCTTAAAGAAGGACAATCGGCTGCTGAACTCCTTGCTATGATGAATGCTTATATCTTTGACCCAACAGTAGCTCCACTTCATAAAAATCAAGCAGCAGGCGTTGACTTGCTCGAAACTTCTTCTTCTAACTACTACGAAGGCGTTTCTCAAAAAGAAGCTGAAGATTTCTATAACGCAATGAAAGACCCTAACGATGCTGAGCCTATCATGTTCGGTATGAACTCTAAACTCGTGAAAGGCGAAGATGGCGTATTGTATGAAGATACTTACAAAATCGGTGGTCTCTATAGCGATGCTATGGAAAAAATCGTTTACTGGTTGGAAAAAGCTCTTACAGTGACAGAAACTGAAGCACAACACGCTGCTTTGGAAAAAATGATTGAATTCTATCGCACTGGCGACCTCAAAGATTTCGACGAATATGCTAAACTTTGGGTTAAAGATACAGAATCTTTGATTGACTATGTATGCTGCTACACAGAAAGTTATGGCGACCCTCTTGGTTATAAATCATCTTGGGAAGCATTGATTAACTTCAAATCAGTAGAGGCTACTGAACGTACAAAGAAAATCTCTGACAACGCACAATGGTTTGAAGATAACTCTCCAATCGATCCTCAATTCAAAAAAGAAGAAGTTAAAGGTGTGTCTGCAAAAGTTATCATCGCAGCAATGTGTGGTGGCGACTGCTATCCAACTCCTCCTCTCGGTATCAACTTGCCTAACTCAAACTGGATTCGTGCCGTACATGGTTCTAAATCTGTAACTATCGACAACGTATCAGAAGGTCGTGCAGCTTCTACTAAAGGTAGCGGTTTTACAGAAGAATTTACTTGGGGTGCAGAAGAAGTTGAATTGCTCAACAAATATAAATTGATGACAGACAACCTCCACACAGACCTTCACGAATGTCTTGGTCACGGTTCTGGTAAATTGGCTCCTGGTGTTGACCCAGATGCTCTTGGTGCTTACGGTGCTGTTATCGAAGAAACTCGTGCTGACTTGTTCGGTCTTTACTATGTAGCTGACCAAAAAATGGTTGACCTCGGTATCCTTCCTAACATGGACGCTTACAAAGCTCAATACTATTCATACATCCAAAATGGTTTGATGACTCAAACTACTCGTATCAAACTTGGCGACAACATCGAGCAAACTCACATGCGTAATCGTCAATTGATTTCTAAATGGGTGATTGAAAAAGGCAATGGCGTAGTAGAACTCAAACAACGCGATGGCAAATATTTCGTAGTAGTTAACGATTATGAAGCTCTCCGTGGCTTGTTCGGCGACCTCTTGCGCGAAATCCAACGCATCAAATCTACTGGCGACTTCGAAGCTGCTAAAGAAATGGTTGAAAAATATGCTATCACTATCGAGCCAGAACTTCACGCTCAAATCCTTGCTCGCTACGAAGCTCTCAACCTCTATCCTTACAACGGTTTCGTAAACCCTGTTTACACAGCTTCATTCGATGAAAATGGTGCATTTACTGGCCTTTCTATCGACTACACAGAAGGATACGCAGAACAACACCTCCGTTATTCACGCGATTACTCTTTCTTGAAATAATAAACTAATAGACAAGAAGACAGGAGAACAAGAGAACAATTTGAGTCTCCTGTTTTCCTGTCTTTTTTTAATATGGAGGAAATGTTTGAATTAATAATTAAAAATTCCTCATTCCTCATTCCTAACTCCTCATTCCTCATTAAAAAATATGTTTTCAGGTATAGTAGAAGAACCTGCTGTTGTGACAGGTCTTCGTAAAGAAGAAGAAAATCTTCATATCACAATGCGTTGTTCGTTCACTAACGAACTCAAAATCGACCAATCGGTTGCTCACAATGGTGTATGCCTCACAGTAGTAGATATTCAAGGTGAAGAATACACAGTTACTGCGATTAAAGAGACTCTCGAACGTTCTAATCTTGGACTTCTCGAGGTTGGTTCAATGGTCAATGTTGAACGCTCTATGTTGATGAATGGTCGCCTCGATGGTCACATCGTGCAAGGTCATGTCGATCAAACAGCTCGTTGTACAGAAGTGCGTGAGGCAGAAGGTAGCCACTATTTCCATTTCGAATACGAAACTACTGAAGAGATGCGTCGTCGTGGTTATCTTACTGTAGATAAAGGCTCGGTAACTGTCAATG
>JAFYMM010000199.1 GCA_017550055.1 Paludibacteraceae bacterium | reverse complement strand
TATAACCAAATTCTTTGGTTAAAGCAGGAACGATACGTTCTTGATAATCTTGTTTTAGGCTTTGTGTATTCATTACTTGATTTCCTCCCCTGATTTTTTAGCGAAGCGAACTAATTTACCTGCTTCATTTTTTCTGCGACCAATACGAGTTGCAGCACCAGTTTTAGGGTCAACTACGTTAAGGTTAGAGATATGAATAGCAGCTTCTTGTTTCACAATACCACCTTGTGGATTTTTAGCGTTAGGCTTGGTGCTCTTAGAGACCATATTGATACCTTCAACGATAGCGCGATTTTTATCGACAATTACTTCAAGTACGCGACCTGTTTTACCTTTGTCTTCACCTGCGTTAACGAAAACGATATCGCCTTTTTTTATGTGTAATTTACTCATTGCTTAACTATTTTGAAAGTTATTAAAGCACCTCAGGTGCAAGTGAAATAATTTTCATATTAGTAGCTCTTAATTCGCGAGCTACAGGACCAAAGATACGGCTACCGCGAATTTCGCCGGCATTGTTAAGCAATACACAAGCGTTATCATCAAAACGGATGTAAGAGCCATCAGTACGACGAATCTCTTTTTTAGTACGAACTACAACCGCTTTAGATACAGCACCTTTTTTCACATCACCTGAAGGGATTGCACTTTTAACTGCAACAACGATGATATCGCCAACGGTAGCATAACGCTTGCCAGTACCGCCAAGAACGCGGATACAGAGCACTTCTTTTGCGCCAGAGTTATCGGCTACTTTAAGTCTTGATTCTTGTTGTATCATAATTACTTAGCTCTTTCGATGATTTCTACTAATCTCCATCTTTTAGTTTTGCTCAATGGACGAGTTTCCATGATGCGTACTGTATCACCAATATTGCACTCATTTTTTTCGTCGTGAGCATGGAATTTCTTCGTTTTATTAACGAATTTACCATAGATAGGGTGTTTTTCTTTCCATTTCACAGCAACAGTAATGGATTTATCCATTTTATTGCTGAAAACAACACCAATACGTTCTTTTCTTAAATTTCTTTCCATATGGATAATCTATTATTGTTGGTTAAGTTCACGTTGACGTAATTCTGTAGCCAATCTAGCGATTGTGCGACGAGTTTCTCTAATAAGAGCAGGATTGTCAAGTGGAGAAATAGCGTGATTGAGAGTCATTTTAGTGAGGTTCTCTTTTTCAGCTACCAAGCGGTCTTGAATTTCCGCAGTTGTAAGTTCTTTAATTTCTCTTGTTTTCATATCCTATCTCCTTATTATACGTTTTGAGTTGCATCATAGTCGCGACGAACGACGAACTTAGTAGTCACAGGTAGTTTTTGAGCTGCGAGACGCAAAGCTTCTTTAGCGATATCGAAAGATACACCTTCTACCTCAATAATCATTCTTCCGGGAGTCACTGGAGCTACGAAACCTTCTGGAGAACCTTTACCTTTACCCATACGCACTTCGGCTGGTTTTTTAGTAATAGGTTTATCTGGGAAGATACGGATCCAAATTTGACCTTGACGTTGCATATAACGAGTTACAGCGATACGGGCAGCTTCAATTTGACGACCAGTGATCCATTTAGACTGTAACGATTTGATACCGAAAGAACCGAATGCCAGCTGATTTCCTCTTTGAGCGTTACCTTTCATACGCCCTTTTTGCTGTCTTCTGAATTTTGTCTTTTTAGGTTGTAACATAATTTGTAAAATTCAAATTCGTTTCTATTATTTCTTTTTATTTCTGAAGTTCTTACGACCTTTGTTGTCGTTTCCACCACGGTTATTTTCTTTAGCGTTGGTAAATTGTGGAGCGAGATCACGTTTACCATACACTTCTCCGCGACAGATCCAAACTTTAATACCGATAAGACCAACTTTAGTCAAAGCTTCTGCGTGGCAGTAGTCGATATCTGCACGGAAAGTATGAAGAGGTGTACGACCTTCTTTATACATTTCTGAGCGAGCCATTTCAGCACCGTTCAAACGGCCAGAAACTTGCACTTTGATACCTTCAGCACCCATACGCATTGTAGAAGCGATAGCCATCTTAACAGCACGGCGGTAAGCAATTTTGCCTTCGACTTGGCGAGCGATGTTGTTAGCTACGATAACAGCATCTAGGTCAGGGCGTTTTACTTCAAAGATATTGATTTGAACATCTTTATCAGTAATTTTCTTCAGTTCTTCTTTCAACTTGTCAACTTCTTGTCCACCCTTACCGATAATTAAACCAGGGCGAGCAGTGCAGACTGTGATAGTAACAAGTTTAAGTGTACGTTCAATAATGATTCTTGAAAGACTGGCTTTTGCAAGACGGGCGTTAAGATATTTACGAATCTTGCTATCTTCGAGAAGTGTATCACCGTAGTTATCACCACCGTACCAGTTAGAATCCCAACCGCGAATGATACCGAGGCGGTTGCTAATTGGATTAGTTTTTTGTCCCATCTTGATTAGTCTTGATTTTCGTTATTATTTTTAGTATCAACAAACAACGTCACGTGGTTAGAACGTTTGCGAATACGATATCCGCGACCTTGAGGAGCGGTACGCAATCTTTTGAGCATACGAGCAGAGTCAACATAAACTGTGCTCACATATAAATTGCTGTTTTCTGCTTTTTCACCAGTTTTTTGTTCCCAGTTTGCAATAGCAGAGCGAAGCAATTTTTCCATTTTATTAGAAGCCTCTTTTGTAGAGAATTTAAGTACGCTAAGAGCTTTGTTTACTTCCATACCACGAATCATATCAGCTACGAGACGCATTTTACGTGGAGAAGTAGGAACGTTATTCAATTTAGCGAAATAAAGAGATTTGAGGGCTTCCTTTCTATTTTCGGCAGATAATCTTTTTCTTGCACCCATTTTATTTCTGTTTTTTTATTTTACAAAATTTACTTTAACGGGTAATAATTATTTTTTCTTACCACCGTGACCACGGAATGTACGAGTAGGAGAGAATTCACCAAGTTTGTGACCTACCATATTTTCTGTGACATATACAGGGATGAATTTATTACCGTTATGAACTGCAATTGTATGACCTACGAAATCAGGAGAAATCATAGAAGCACGAGCCCATGTTTTAACAACGACTTTTTTGCCGCTTTCATTCATGTCAAGCACTTTTTTCTCAAGTTTCAAGTTGATGTATGGTCCTTTTTTTAATGAACGACTCATATTAATTTACTGTTCTTTTAGGGATTATTTTTTCTTTCTTTCAATTATGTATTGGCTAGTTTGTTTTTTAGGGTGACGTGTTTTCTTACCCTTAGCCAACAAGCCTTTACGAGAACGTGGGTGACCACCTGATTGACGACCTTCACCACCACCCATTGGGTGATCTACTGGGTTCATAGCAACGCCACGAACGCGAGGACGACGACCTAACCAGCGAGTGCGACCAGCTTTACCTGATCTTTCGAGAGCGTGGTCTCCATTACCAACAGTACCAACTGTAGCACGGCAAGTGCCGAGAATTTTACGAGTTTCGCCTGAAGGCAATTTCACGATTACATACTTATCTTCACGAGAAGTGATTTGAGCGAAAGTACCTGCAGAACGAACGAGAGCAGCTCCTTGACCTGGACGAAGTTCAATATTGTGAACGATAGTACCAAGTGGAATGTTTTGAAGTGGAAGTGAGTTACCAACTTCAGGAGCAACGTTTTCGCCTGAAAGAACAACTTGACCAACTTGCAATCCATTAGGTGCAAGAATGTAGCTTTTTTCACCATCAGCATAGAAGAGAAGAGCGATGCGAGCAGAACGGTTTGGATCATACTCGATAGTCTTCACTGTAGCTGGAATAGTATCTTTGCTACGTTTGAAATCAATTACTCTGTATTTTCTCTTGTGACCGCCACCAATGTAGCGCATTGTCATTTTACCGGTGTTATTACGACCACCTGTTTTAGAGAAACCTCCAACAAGAGATTTTTCTGGAGTACTCGCAGTAATTGAGTCGAATGCTCCAATAATCTTATGTCTTTGACCCGGTGTAGTTGGGTTCAATTTACGTACAGCCATTTCTATTTATTAAATGTTGCTATAAAAATCAATTGTATCTCCTTCTTTCAATGTTACGATAGCTTTTTTATAAGTAGCAGTCATACCATTGATGATGCCAGCTTTAGTATAGCGGCTTTTTTTCTTACCATGATAGTTTGAAGTATTAACATCAACAACAGTTACGTTATACATTTCTTCTACCGCTTTTTTGATTTCAATTTTGTTAGCAGAGTGAGCAACTTGGAAGCCAACACGATTGAATTTTTCGCTGATTTGCGTCATCTTTTCAGTGACGATTGGTTTAATAATAATTCCCATAGTTTTACTCCTTATGCATTAAAATGTTGATCAATTCCGGCAAGAGTTGCTTCAGTCAATACTACAGCATTACAGTTAAGAATTGTGTAAGTATTTAGTTCTGAAACTGTTATTACATTAGTCTTTTGTAAATTTCGAGCTGACAAATATACGAATTTATTTGCTTCTGGCAAAATAACTAACGATTTTTTATCATTAATCTTCAAATTATTTGTCATTTGTACGAAATCTTTTGTTTTTGGTGCGTCAAACTGTATATTATCCACAATAACAATCTCACCTTGAGCAGCTTTATAAGCAAGTGCTGATTTACGAGCAAGTTGTTTTAATTTTTTGTTAAGTTTGAAGCTATAGTTACGTGGTTTAGGACCAAAAACGCGAGCACCACCAACGAGTACAGGTGAGTTGATATCACCACGACGAGCGCCGCCACCACCTTTTTGACGACCGAGTTTTTTAGTAGAACCAGAAATCTCAGAACGTTCTTTAGATTTGTGAGTACCTTGACGTTGATTAGCCAAATATTGTTTAACATCCAAATAAATAGCGTGATCATTTGGCTCAATACCGAAAATAGAATCGTTTAATGTAACTTTTCTTCCGGTGTCTTCTCCTTTGATATTATATACACTAAGTTCCATTATTTCTCAATTAATACGATTGAACCTTTTGCGCCTGGCACTGAACCTTTCACGAGAAGAAGGTTGTGTTCTGGCATAACTTTAATCACTTGAAGGTTTTGCATAGTAACGCGATCGCCACCTGTACGACCTGCCATACGCATACCTTTGAATACTCTTGAAGGGTAAGATGATGCACCAAGAGAACCTGGAGCACGAAGACGGTTATGTTGACCGTGAGTTGTTTGACCCACACCACCGAAACCGTGACGTTTAACAACACCTTGGAAACCTTTACCTTTAGAAGTACCAATTACATTAACGAAATCTTCTTCTGTGAAGAGATCTACTGTAATTGCATCGCCCAATTTGAATTCACCTTCGAATCCTGAGAATTCTACGAGGTTACGTTTAGGAGTAGTGCCCGATGCAGCAAAATGTCCCATTTCTGCCTTGTTAGTGTGTTTCTCTGTTTTGTCTTCGAAACCGAGTTGAAGAGCTGCATAGCCATCTTTTTCTACAGTTTTGATTTGAGTAACCACGCAAGGACCTACTTCGATTACAGTACATGGCAAGTTACGGCCATCTGCAACGAATACGGAAGTCATTCCGATTTTTTTTCCAATTAATCCTGGCATTTTTTGTTAGAATTAAATAATGATTGATAAATAAGGACCTATAGGCTCAAAATTGGCTCTGGGTAAAGCATAATGAGCTTGGACCCGAAAAATTAAAAATTTTTGATTTGGGGATACATCCCCGATATTTTGTGAAAAGCTAAATGCTTAACAAGTTATCAAACTTTGATTTCAACTTCAACACCTGAAGGCAATTCAAGTTTCATAAGAGCATCAACAGTTTTTGCAGTTGAGCTATAGATGTCGATAAGACGTTTGTAAGATGAAAGTTCGAATTGTTCACGTGATTTTTTGTTAACGAATGTAGAACGGTTAACAGTGAAGATACGTTTGTGAGTTGGCAATGGAATTGGACCAGAAACTACAGCTCCTGTAGCTTTCACTGTACGAACGATTTTTTCTGCTGATTTGTCAACAAGATTGTGATCGTAAGATTTAAGTTTGATACGAATTTTTTGACTCATGTCTTTTTGGTTATAAAATTAAATTATTAATAAAGAAAAAGTATAAAGTGTAGTGGGTTAAGAGTCATTCGCTAACCCACTACATTATTTTATTATTAGAGGAGGTCTACTCTACCTTGTGCAGCTTCAACTACTGGTTTTGCAATAGAAGAAGAAACTTCTGCATAGTGAGAGAATTCCATAGATGAAGTAGCACGACCTGAAGTAATAGTACGAAGAGCAGTTACATAACCGAAGAGTTCTGAAAGTGGCACTTTCGCTTTAACGATACGTGCTCCTGTACGGCTTGATTCCATACCTTCTACTTGACCACGGCGTTTGTTCAAGTCACCGATAACGTCACCCATAGATTCTTCTGGAGTAACAACTTCAAGTTTCATGATAGGCTCCATAAGAACTGGACGTGCTTTAGCGCAAGCATTTTTAAATGCGAATTGAGCACAAAGTTCAAATGACAATTGGTCAGAGTCAACTGGGTGGAAAGAACCATCAACAAGAACTACTTTAAGTGTATCAAGAGGGAAACCTGCAAGAACACCATTTTTCATAGCTGCTTGGAAACCTTTTTGTACCGATGGGATATATTCTTTTGGAACGTTACCACCTTTAACTTCGTCAACGAATTGAAGTGAACCTTCGAAACCTTCGTCAACTGGACCAACTTTAACGATGATATCAGCGAATTTACCACGACCACCAGATTGTTTTTTGTAAACTTCGCGGAGGTCAACTGTTTGAGTGATTGCCTCTTTGTAAGATACTTGTGGACGACCTTGGTTACATTCTACTTTAAATTCACGTTTGAGACGGTCGATAATGATTTCAAGGTGAAGCTCACCCATACCTGAGATAACTGTTTGACCAGTTTGTTCGTCAGTTTTAACAGTAAATGTAGGGTCTTCTTCAGCGAGTTTACCAAGACCAATACCAAGTTTATCGAGGTCAGCTTGAGATTTAGGCTCAACTGCGATACCAATCACTGGATCTGGGAAGTCGATAGACTCAAGTACGATTTGTTGTGTTTCGTCGCAAAGTGTATCACCTGTACGAATATCTTTGAAACCTACACCTGCTCCGATATCACCAGCAGACACTTCTTCAACAGGGTTTTGTTTGTTAGAGTGCATTTGGAAAAGACGCGAGATACGTTCTTTTTTACCTGAGCGAGCATTGAATACGTAAGAACCAGCTTCAAGTTTACCAGAATATACTCTGAAGAAGCAGAGACGACCTACATAAGGGTCAGTAGCGATTTTGAACGCAAGAGCAGTCAATGGTTCACTTTCATCTGGTTTACGAGTAATTTCTTTTTCTGGGTCACGTGGGTCATTACCTGTGATAACTGGGTTATCAAGTGGTGATGGAAGGTATTGACAAACAGCATCGAGAAGAGGTTGAACACCTTTGTTTTTGAATGAAGAACCGCAGATGATTGGGTTGATTTCCATTGCGAGAGTTGCTTTACGAACTGCAGCGCGAATTTCATCTTCTGTGATAGTTGCAGGATCTTCAAAATATTTTTCCATCAAAGCATCGTCGAAAGAAGCGATAGTTTCGAGCATTTTATCTCTCCATTCTTCAGCTTCAGCAACGAGGTCAGCTGGAATTTCTTCTACTGAATAGTCAGCACCCATTGATTCATCGTGCCAGTAAATAGCTTTCATACGGATAAGGTCAACTACACCTTTGAAAGTTTCTTCAGCACCGATTGGAATTTGGATTGGGCAAGGATTTGCACCAAGAACTTCTTTGATTTGAGTTACAACGTCGAAGAAGTTAGCACCAGAACGGTCCATTTTGTTAACATAACCGATACGTGGCACATTATATTTGTCAGCTTGACGCCATACTGTTTCCGATTGAGGCTCAACACCACCAACAGCACAGAAAGTAGCCACAGCACCATCGAGGATACGGAGTGAACGTTCTACCTCTACAGTAAAGTCAACGTGGCCCGGAGTGTCAATCAAGTTGATACGATATTGTTTGTTTGCATAGTTCCAGCGAGTAGTTGTAGCCGCTGAAGTAATAGTAATACCACGTTCTTGCTCTTGAGCCATCCAGTCCATAGTAGCCGAACCATCGTGTGTTTCACCGATTTTGTGAGTAAGACCAGTATAGAAAAGGATACGTTCCGAAGTGGTAGTTTTACCAGCATCAATGTGAGCCATGATACCGATATTACGAGTAAGTGATAAATCGTGTTTTGCCATTTTCTTACAAAATTAAGAATTAGAAACGGAAGTGTGCAAAAGCACGGTTAGCTTCAGCCATACGGTGAATTTCTTCTTTACGTTTGAAAGCACCACCTTGGTTGTTGAAACCATCTACGATTTCAGCAGCAAGTTTATCAGCCATTGAACGACCAGCACGTTTACGAGCATAAAGAATAAGATTTTTCATTGAAATAGACTCTTTACGGTCTGGACGGATTTCTGTTGGAACTTGGAAAGTAGCACCACCAATACGACGAGATTTAACCTCAACTTGTGGAGTTACATTCTCAAGAGCTTTTTTCCAAATTTCGAGAGAAGATTTTTCTTCATTTGGAAGTTTAGTTTTTACGATTTCGAGAGCACCGTAAAATATGTCGAAAGCAATAGATTTTTTGCCGTCATACATGAGGTGATTTACAAATTTAGTCACCTTAACTTCGTTAAAAACTGGGTCTGGAAGAACCACACGTTTTTTAGGAGTTGCTTTTCTCATTGTTAGTTAAAAACTTTTTGTTTT
>JAFYMM010000198.1 GCA_017550055.1 Paludibacteraceae bacterium | reverse complement strand
TGTGTCGGCGTATGCTTGTGAGCCGGGGATGGGGAGTGAGATTGGTGTGGGATGGCATTGGGTGATTGAGCTTGCGAAATATCATGAGGTGTGGGTGCTCACGCGGGAGAGTAACCGTGGGACGATTGTGCCATGGTTGGAACAGCATAGGGAGTATGAGAATATTCATTTTGTTTATTTCGACTTGCCTCAGTGGGCGCGTCGTTGGAAGCGTGGTATGCGCGGCGTGAGAATATATTATATGTTATGGCAATGGTTGTCGAATGGTGTGGTGAAGCGTACGATGCAGGAGAATGGGATTGAGACTTACCACCACTTGACCTATGGCAATGCGATGTGGCCTGTGAGTAGGTACGGAATGAAGCAACGATTTGTGTGGGGACCGACGAGTGCGGGGGTGTCGTTGCCGAGATATTTGACTAAGAATTTTTCGTGGAAGAGTAGGTTGAAAGAGGTGGCTCAACGATGGATGAAGCGGTTGTTGCCACTGAATATGGGATTTAGAAGGAGATGTAGATGCGCTGAGATTATATTATGTAAGACGGATGAGACGATAGAGTGTGTGCCTCGCAAATGGCGACATAAGTGTGTGCAGATGACTGATGTGGCGGTGGAACCGCGCGATGCAAGCCGATATATGATGCCTAAACGATATGATGAGACGAAGGTGAATTATGTGGCGACAGGTACGTTGGTGGGCTGGAGAACGATGGATGTGCTCATCGACGCCTGGGCGGCGATGTCTCACACGGAGGATTTGTCTCTCACGGAACGCACGGAACGCACGGAATTTTTATCGCTTCGCGATGTTTTCTCTCCCACAGATGACACAGATAACACTGATAACTCGCATGAACGATTCGCTCTTTCGCTACGCGAAAAACGCTCTACAGATGACACGGATTTTGACGCCGTGGCTGCGCCGGCGGGTAATTTTCTTGCCTTTGGCTCAAAGACCGTTGGTTCTCAATTTTCAATTCTCAATTTTATCGCCAAAGGCTCAAAGACCTTCGGTTCTCAACTCACTATTGTGGGTGATGGACCAGAGAGGGCTCGTTTGGAGAGGTTGATTGAGAGGTTGGGTATTCATGATTCGGTGAGATTGGTGGGGCAGGTGGATATGGAGACCTATTATTCGTATATTGCCCAGGCAGATGTGGTGGTGAATCCTTGTTTCCGTGAGGGGGCGGTGACGGTGTCGTTCGACTCGATGGCGATGGGAAAACCTTTGATTTGTTTTGATACTGGTGGTTATACGCACTATTTTGAACCTGAGTATAGCCGTGTGATAAAGGGTGTGACTTCGCGCGAGGAAGCGGTGGAGAGATTGGCTCACGCGATGGTGGAATTGGCTGATAAGGAGTTGTGTGCGAAGATGGGTGCTGAAGCGAAACGAAGAAGCGAGGAGTTGAGTTGGGAAAAGAAAGGGGAGATAATAAGACCGATTTTTTCTTGTAAAACAAATTAGTTGGTTTGTGAAAAGAATTATTTTTGTGTTGAATATTGTTTTTTGTGGATAATGTAAAATATGAATATAGGTTTAATAAGAAATATTATTGATAGGGAAAAAGGAACAGATTTTTTATTTCTTAAGAATAGTGTTGGGCAAGAATGGTTATTCCCAATAAAGAATATGTCGAAATTCTTGTCGTTATATTTTCCTTCAAGTATAAAAGGTAAAATAGTTCGCTTTTTTTTGCCTTTATCTGTTTTCTTCCCTCTTTTGCGAAAAATATTTAGAATAGAAAAAGAAAAATTTTGTTTGCCTAAAGAGATAGATTCTTGTATAAAGAGGGTTTTTAATTTGAACGATTATGAATTTGCTATATTTGGGGGATCTCCTTGTTCTCATCAAAAGGTGACGTTGATGATTATGAAGGATAATCGTTATTTAGGGTATTGTAAACTTTCTGATAATAGAGATGTGTATGAGATATTTAAGCAAGAAGTGTGTCTGTTGAATAAATTGAAAAAGTGTGGTGTCTATTCTG
>JAFYMM010000197.1 GCA_017550055.1 Paludibacteraceae bacterium | reverse complement strand
TCCTGGCTTATACTTCACACGTGCCTCTTGTACCTCTGGTCTATACAGCGAATAATAATGCTCTGACAGCGGGCGTACCCCAACCAATTTCATCTCTCCCCTCACCAAGTTCCACAAATTCGGCAACTCATCAATCCACCACCTACGCAACCATCGTCCCACTCGTGTTACACGAAAATCATTTGCTATCTTTCCCTGCTTATCAAGATTATGTTGCTCATACATCCACTTCTGCAAATATTCAGCGTATGGATACATCGTGCGCAACTTATAAATATTAAATCTACGTCCATCCTTGCCCACGCGACGCAACTTCACAATCCAACCATACCTTCTCTCAGGACACTCTTCAATAGAAACATCTCTCACCTTTACCGCACTCACCGCCTCATCACCCACCTCCACAATCTCAAACCCACAATACACCAACCTGCCCATCAACTCCACACGATGCACTTTGGCATACTCCTCCACCCTGAATGAATACACCTCACCCACTGCCAACGCACGATTTATATCACACAAACTCCTATTATACATATTTTTTAAAAGACAGAAGAACTTTTTTTTTAGAAGACAAAAGAACATAAAAACATAATACCTCGTTATTTGTTTTATTTTAAGACAAAAAAACAAAATTTATGTCATTATGTTATTCTGTCTTAAAAAATTATATTATTATGTCATAAAAAAATATATATCTTTATGTCTTTCTGTCTAAAAAAAAAAAACCATCCTAATAATAAAACGAAAATCCCATTTTCACTGTCACATTCTCACCCCAATAGAACGCAGGGGTATATCTTCTCAAATACCCCTCTGCTGTGAGGCGCACCTCATCCATCGTAGGCTCACTCGCTACATCAAATCCTCGTGCATTATTCCGCCCTAAATCCACAAAAGCATACGCATTATTCATCACCTCATATACTGCATGCAACTTCACCTCATCATTGCGCCACACCTTCTCAGCAAATTGCTTTTGTTTTATAAACGTAGATCCTGGTGTACGAGTATATAGATATTCATTATATTTCGTTGCATTCACATACGACAACGTGAAACTCAAACTCCTAATTGGCTTATATGCCAATGCCACATACACCTCCTGCGCATTATCGCCAAGATAATGTCCAAGATTATATCCATTCGAAGCCCAAGTCAACACCTGATACGGATGCTGATAATTTCCACAATTTGTTCGAGTAAACTCTGCCGTGAGCGACAAATCTCTCAATGGCCAATTCGATACCCTCGCACCCACTTTCCAACTAAAAAAGTTATGCTCTGGATTCGATGGTTTCAATCTCGACCAATTTATCTCGTCGATATACACCGACCCATAGAAGTGTGTATATTTCAAATTTCGAGAAGATATATTAAAGAATATCTGCGAGTTCTCATTGTCCAACATCGCCCCGCTATTCATCTGAAAATCCATCGAATTAAAGAAGGTAATCGGTATCGAAAATGCTGCTGACATATTCCTTGCTCCATACACCACCGCCGAACCAATCGAGAGGTCCAACCCCTTCACAGGCACAAAAGTCAACATATTTGCTGCCAAATATTTCGCTGCCGTACGATACATCCTGTGCGATGAACCATCAATCGGATTCTCCTCCACTCTATAGTAGGTCGAGTCCACCACACCACTTGCCAAGAAACCATGTATATAATCCAATCTAAACCATTTAGCTGGTTTCAATTTCAACTCTATCATTGGAAACGAAGGAGCTCTATTCGATATAATATTCGACGAATGATACGAATCGCCCCACTGAATATTATCTTTCACCAAACCAATCGACCCCCACCAAGCATAAGCTTTAATACCACCTCTCACCTCAGCATAGTCGCCACCATATCTCATATAGTGATAATACGCCCCTGGCAAATTATTCAAATAGCCCGGTTGCGACAATCTCGCCCCGTTACTAATCCCCTGTCCCACCGATGCATAATACTCATCATTCAAATGATCGCCCGAATACGAATGGTCACGAATCGAACCCCACACCGCTACATGGTCCACAATATCAGCTCTAATCTCCGCACCCCACCAACGATGCATCACCATACCATGCCCATTCATCGTCAAATCCATCCCAATAATCGGATTAAACTTACACTCAAACCACTCATCAGCATAGTGGAAAGCCGGTTGAAACAAAGACAAAGAAAACTTAGGGAACAAGGAATCTGTGCTATCCGTAGAGCGACTTCTTGCGAAGCAAGAGAGCGAATCGTTAAATCCGGACGGCAAAAAATCTTTTAAATCTGTGTCATCTGTGGGAGATAAAATTCCGTGTTCTCCGTGAACCAACGGTCTTTGAGCCTTTGGCGAAAAAATTCCGTGAGAGATATCTGTAATTCTCAATTCTCCATTCTCAATTCTCAATTCAAAAAACTCTTTCCAGAGTTTTTTATTAACAACAGCGCCCACATTCGACCATTGCACCAACCCATCATACATCCCCTCGCACTCCAAAGCAAAGTCGTTCAAATAAAATATCAACTCCTTTCTCTGACGCACCGACAACAACGTATCAACCTTCGAAGCCTCCATAAGCCACGCAGCAATCTGATTCCTATCGTATGGTTTCACC
>JAFYMM010000196.1 GCA_017550055.1 Paludibacteraceae bacterium | reverse complement strand
CGAGAATCGCATCTTTAAGCCATGCAGGCACTTGAGATGTCCATTGTGAGTCATAGCTACTTGTAATGTCAACCACTCCACCGAATAGAGCAAAGAAGAGGCATAATCCAGCAGTGATACCGCCAGCAATAAACATTTTTCTTTGCAACGATTTCCATTCAATTTTCTTGTCAATTATTTGTTGTAGAGCAAGAATTGCTAAAAGAGGAATGGTTATTTCGGCAACTACCAAGATGCTTTCTACCGCGCGGAATTTGCTGTACATTGGGAAGTAGTTGAAAAACAATTCAGTGAACCACATCATGTTGCGTCCCCATGCTAATGCTATAGAGAATAGTGTCGCTACTAATAATGCCCATTTATACGGTCCGCTTACAATCAATAAGCCCAACACAAACAAGAAACAGATAATTGCACCGACATATACAGGTCCGCTAGTGAAGGCTTTTTCTCCATGATAAGTAGGCACTTGTTGGCAGAATTGTTCAGCCGAGCGTTTTGGTATGCCGTTTTTCTTCATTGTTTCGCATAATTGCGATTCTGCGCCAACATTGAAACCACTTGCGCCACCTTCCCAGTTAGGAATAAGGAGTGTCATTGTTTCGCCAACGCCATAGCTCCAAGCTGTAGCATAGTCAATATCTAATCCCGCAGGTTTATTTTTATCATCGTCAGTGCGAGTCAATTCGCTATGACCTCCACGCATAGTCTCTTTGAGGTACGATTGGTTCATTTCAAACCAACTAATCTTAGTGCTAAATACAAGTAATAGACTGATTACAAGTACACCAAGTGACACACCTAAATTTTTCCAACGTTTTTCTGTGATATGTATGTATAGTTCAGCAAAAGCCATCACTCCGATGAGCATAAACATGTAGTATGTCATCTGTGGGTGTGACACAATGCCAAGACTGCCATATAATAATATGAGAGATGCGCCTATCCAATATTTGCGTCGCATGATAGCATAAAATCCACCAATTATAGGAGCTAAATAGCTTATAGCTATTGCTTTTGTGACGTGTCCTGCTGGAATAATAAGAAAGAAATAACTGCTGAATCCTATAGTTAATGCTCCAATTATACTTAACCAAGGATTCACCCCAAAGCAGAGGAGCATTAAAAAGAAGCCTACAAAATAAGCAAAGACAAGCCCGATAGGATTGCTATCTTGAAGTCCTAAATGTAACGTATCGGAAATTATGGCACGAAATTTACTTGAAGGGAGACTACTTGTAATTTGATATGTAGGCATACCACCGAACATGGAGTTTGTCCAAGATGTATAATTTCCTGTTTCTGCCTTGTAGTTTAGTGCCTCTTGCGCTGCACCTTTCCAGCTGTTTACGTCGCCCTGAACTAGCACTTTACCATCTAATGCAGGTGCGCAATAAAGCATTGATATGCCGATAAATACAGCAATAGCAACTGCGTATGGTAGTAATTTTTTCCAATCAAAAGAAAGTTTCATAATATTGTATTTTCTGTTTTATAATAATCTACAAAGTTACAAAAAAAAAAGGACTTAAGTAGCTCAATTTACGTTTTTTTTTCTAAAAATATTAATTTTATTATTCCCTAAAAGTCGATTTCAATACACAATGAGAGTGTGTATTACCCAATAGCAACCTTCAAGCAAGGTGCAAGCAAGGAAACGGACATTTTCAATACAAACTCACAGTGTGTATTCATATATAAAAAAGACCATGTCAGACACCAAATCCGACATAGTCTTTTTTTTTGATTGTTATGTTTTAAATTTTATTTTTCGATACGGATACGAGCATCAACTGCTACTACTGCATTAGCCGAACCAAGAAGTGGGTTAAGGTCCATTTCTGCGATTTCTGGAGCAGCTTTCACAAGAGCCGAGATACGAGTAACTGCTTCTGCGAAGAGGTCTTCGTTTACAGGTTCTTGACCGCGTACGCCTTTGATGATTTTGTAGCCACGGAGGCGTTCAATCATAGAGTGTGCTTCTGCAAGACCGATTGGAGCAAGTGATGCTTGTACGTCTTTCAACACTTCGATGAAGATACCGCCAAGACCGCAGAGCACTTGGTGTCCGAATTTTGCTTCGCGGCTTGCACCGATAAAGATTTCAGTACCTTTATACATAGGGCATACCTCAACTGCGTATGTTTCAGGGATAACGATGAGGCGTTCGAATTCGCGCTCAACTGTTTCCATATCTTTGATGTTAAGAACAACACCACCTACGTCAGATTTGTGAACAGGACCACAAACTTTCATTACGAGAGGGAAGCCCATTTCGTTAGCAGCAGCAATAGCTTCTTCTTTAGTGCGAACTTCTGCATTGCGTTTGCGTGCTACGCCTGCAGCATCAAGAAGACCATTGATTTCTTCGAGACCAAGGTAGCCATTTTCTGCATTATCTACAATACGGCGGATTGCTTGTACGTCGATTTCTGGCATTTCGAGGTTTTCTGGTTCTGGAGCAGGAGTATTGAATACTTTTGCAAGAGCATTACCAAATACACACTCTTCGCTGAAATTGATGCGACCACGGTTGTTGATGAAGTCAGCAATTTCGTCTTTTACGTTGATGATAGATGGAAGGATAGGGTAGATAGGTTTTTTGCAAGTTTTCATCTTTTCATCAAGCACGCGGTATGGTTCCCAGTTAGGGAAAAGACCTGGGCTACCGAAGATTACTGCCATCGCGTCGATATTGTCGAAGTCGTTTTCGCAAGCGTCAATGATGTGGCCAAGTTGTTCTGCTGTACCTGTAGCAAGGAAGTCGATAGGGTTAGCTACCGATGAGCCTGGGAACAATTTAGTGAGCAATTCTTCTGCTTTAGGGCCAGAGATATGAGGCACTTCAAGACCATTGTTTGAGAGTGTATCTGTAAGCATAACCGCAGGACCACCTGCGTGAGTGATGATAGCTACGTTTTTGCCTTTCATCTCAGGGTGCATGAATACTGAACATACGTTTACGAGTTCGAGACGGTTGCTGCAACGCACGATACCTGCTTTGCGGAACAATGCATCTACTGCTACGTCTGATGTTGCCAAAGCACCTGTGTGTGAAGATGCTGCACGGCTACCTGCCGATGAAGAACCTGATTTGATAGCAGCAATTTTACAACCTTTGCGGATGAGAGAAGAGGCATGTTTGAGCAATTTTTGAGGATTGCGCACGCTCTCCATATATATCATTTTCACGAAAGACGATTCGCCTTCTACGTAAGTTTCGTCCCAATATTCGAGTACCTCTTCGATACCTACTTGAGCTGAGTTACCTACTGCCCAAACTGAGTTGAATTGGAGACCATTAGTGATACCAATCTCTTTGATAAACACAGCAGTAGCACCTGAGCCTGTAACGAAGTCAACACCACGTGGGTTGAGTTGTGGAATTGGAGCATCGAATGCACCTGTATAGTTAACATTCAAGAAACCAGTACAGTTAGGTCCGATAAGCGAACCGCCTACGTTGTCGATGATTTCTACGATTTTGTGTTCGATTTCTGCACCTTCGTGGTTTTCTTCTGAGAAACCAGCCGAGATAATTACGAAGCCACGGCAACCTTTTTCGTTAGCGAGCACGTCAACTGTGTGTAAGCAATATTTTGATGCAATACCCATAAGTGCGCAATCTACTTGAGGTAGGTCTTCCACTTTCGCATGGCATTTGATACCTTGGATTTCTGCTTCTTTAGGGTTAACTACATAGATTTGACCTTTGAATTGGCTGTCGAGGAGGTTTTTAAGAAGTTTACCACCTGGTTTTTGAACATCGTTAGAAGCACCAACTACAACGATGCTTTGCGGATTAAGGAGTTTTTCTGAAATCATAATTTAAAGTTGAGATGTGAAATTTGAAAGTTATTAAATTTTAACCTTCAAATTTCAAATTATTATTAGAATTTTCTTTCTTCGTATTTTTCTATTGCATCGCGCCATTCTTGCGAGATAGGAATAGTGATGTTTTTGTCAAAGTCGAACCCTACCATTGTAGTTGAGCCTTTGCATTTGATTTGACCTGTGCGGAGGTCAACTATTTGTTGTGAAAGGATTAAACTTTTTGTGCCTATATGCGACACTCCTGTTTCTACAGCAATGCGGTCGGTGAGGAATATCGGTTCTATAAAGTCAACCTCTACGTGAGCAACTACAATATCAATTTTTTGAGAAAAGAAGTTGTCGTTGCCACGCACTGCAGCAAAGTATTCGCTTTTGCCTAAGTCGTAGAAACTAAAATATGTCGAGTTATTCACATGCCCGAGAGCATCGGTGTCATTAAATCGGAGTTGTACTGGTACTGAATGCTTCATAATTTAGATTACAGATAGCAGATTACAGATAATTATATTCTTGTCTTTTTTATTCTTCGTTTTCTGTTTCTTTGTATTCTAATGTGCGGAAGAATGAGAAATGAACATTACCATAGTTGCGGTGGTCAACGAAGTTTGGGTGGTTTTCAAATGAGGTCTTTGCTCCGTGTTCTACAATCAACAACCCATCTTTGTTGAGGTGATTATGTTTGAACACCAAATCTGGTATGTCGGTGATGTTTTCAAGTTGATAAGGTGGGTCGGCAAAGATGAAGTCGAAAGATGTCTGAGTTGATGTGAGATAGCGGAAAACATCTTGTCGCATCACGCGAATATTGTCTATTTTCAAGTCAGTGCACATCTTTCGTATATAACTAATGTGCTTTTCGCTCATTTCAATGGCTGTGATATGCAGTGCGTCGCGCGAAGCCAACTCATAGCTGATAGAGCCAGTGCCTGAGAAAAGGTCGAGAGCTGTGATGCCTTCGATGTCCATTTCGTTGTTGATTAGGTTGAATAATGACTCTTTAGCAAAGTCGGTAGTTGGTCGAGCTGTTATATTGCTTGGTGGGTCGAAACGGCGACCTTTGAAACGTCCGCTGATTATACGCATAATTATTTAATTCATAATGCAGAATTCATAATTCATAATTAAGAAATGAATTTTATTCATATTTAATTAGTTTATGAACCGTTGATTTTATTTTTCTAATGTGTAGGTTTGTAGAGCAAATAGAGAGGTGTATTCATTTGGCAGTTCCTGACTCCATGTGTGAGGTTTCAGTGGTTCGATGTGTCGGATGTAATCTTTTAAGAATGGAGTAGGGTTGATGTATGCAATATTGCCGGTTATGGTCAATGGAGTATCTTCTTGCGATAGGTTAAGTTGTTGGTAGCAAGCTAATATGTAGTATGCTGCATCGTTGTCGCATGTTATAGGGTAGGTATTTGCGAGGTGTAGTTTATGGTCTTTTACGACAACGATATTTATGTGTTGTGTTGTTATTTCTGCCCACATCGAGTTTGCTGTGGATGCGCTTAGTGCTACAGAGGTCAATAGTTCTACTTCGTGGCATTTTCGACATTTTGTGTCGGGCATTGTCCATTGGTTTGCGTATGCCGTAATGATAATGTCGTCAGTAAGTGGATTAACTATACTCTTAGCGCGTCGGCGCAAGTTGTTTTCTATAGGTAGAAATGTAGCATAATTTTCATCGATTATTAGCGATTTTGGTATTAAGGCGAATGGCCCATAACCGATG
>JAFYMM010000195.1 GCA_017550055.1 Paludibacteraceae bacterium | reverse complement strand
TAAATACAAACATACAGCAGTTTGTTTGCATTTGTAACATATACATACATAAAATAGCGTCTTATATAGAGAGTAGAGTAGTTGTAAAAAAGATGTTTGATAGAGTGTGTTACATTTGTAAATAACAACGAAAGTAGCTTATTAACACTTATATTTTATTAGAGTTATATATATTAAAAATCAGTTAATTACAAATATTATTTAATTATTTTATTTAAGTTTATATGGTGGATTTTGAGCTATTGTTCGATTTTGGGTATATATTGGTATTTATGCAGACATAACTCATTGATTTCTTATTTATTTAACCCATAAAATATAAACTTATACTTGCAATATTTATAGCTTATTTATATGATTATGGCATAGTGGTTTACGGAAATAGGTGCTATTTTGTGTGTTATTTGTAAATTACAAATGTAAATTTGATTTTGTAAAATATTTTTTGTGTTTTGGTTTTGTAGATTAAAAAAAATGTTATACATTTGTAATCTCTAATTTACATTTACATTTCAATATAAACCTCTTCTGTTTTCAAATAAATATTATGGTAAATAGAATTTTTACATTTATAGAAAACCAACAACTTACACCTACAGAATTTGCAGATAAAATTGGTGTTAGTCGAGCTTCTATTTCGAGCATAAAAACTGGACGTACGCAACCAACCTTATCACTTGTTGAAAAAATCAAGCAACATTTTCCAGATGTAGATATAAATTGGTTGATTTTTGGCAATGGAGATGCACCTGCGAAAATAGAATCTGAAATTAAAGAGAATTCTTTGTTTGATGAAATAGATGAAAATATTGAAGTAAAAGATTCAAATCAGCCAGTTGTCAACGAATATGAGGCAGTATATATAGCCGAATCGCCCAAAAAGACAGAAGAAAGAACAATAGTAGATAAACCTAACGTGTCTATACCAGGAATCAGCCCCAATAAAACTATAAGAAAGGTGATTCTTTTGTACGAAGATGGTTCTTTTGAGGAATTCAACAAGTAGTATTGATGATAAAAACATAAAACACTCTTAAAATGGCTCTAAATGCAAAATAGGGCCATTTTTGTGTTTTTGACAGGCTGAAAATCAAAAACAAGAAAAATAAAAGTCGCTTAAATCGCCTTAAAATCGAAAATAGGAGCTATTTCGTTTTTCTGAAAATAAAATTATTTGAAAATCAAAAGTTTAGTTATTGTAAAAAACAACTTATAAAATTTGCATATTCCAGAAAAAAATCGTAACTTTATAAAGTTTTTGGGCTTGGTATATTCTTGTCGTATTAGGCCCTTAAAATCAAAAAAGACAAGATAATTTTAAATAAATTTTATGATTGATAGAGACGAAAGAATCATTCAGATTAATGTAGAAGAACAGATGCGACAAGCCTATATTGACTACTCAATGTCGGTTATTGTGTCTCGTGCTTTGCCTGATGTTCGTGATGGTTTCAAACCAGTACACCGTCGTGTGTTGTTTGGTATGAACGAATTGGGTAATACATCAGACAAACCATACAAAAAATCTGCTCGTATTGTTGGTGAAGTTATGGGTAAATATCACCCACATGGTGACTCATCTATTTATATGACATTGGTGCGTATGGCTCAAACATGGTCATTGCGCTATCCATTAGTTGACCCACAAGGTAACTTTGGCTCAGTGGATGGTGATGGTCCTGCAGCTATGCGTTATACTGAGGCTCGTTTGCAAAAAATTGCAGAAGAGATGCTCAAAGATATCGAAAAAGATACAGTTGATTTTACGCCTAACTTTGACGAAACAACAAAAGAACCTGTTGTATTGCCAACTCGTTTGCCAAACCTTTTAGTTAATGGTTCGTCAGGTATTGCTGTAGGTATGGCTACAAATATGGCTCCACATAACCTTTCGGAAGTGGTGGATGCAACTGTAGCATATATCAATAACAATGAAATAGAAATTTCGGAATTGATGCAATACATCAAAGCTCCAGATTTCCCAACAGGTGGCTATATATATGGTTATGCTGGCGTAAAAGAGGCTTTTGAAACTGGTCGTGGCCGTATAGTTATCCGTGCTAAATACGATATTGAAAATAACGAAAAAGGCAATGATAAGATTATCATCTCTGAAATACCTTATATGGTCAACAAATCAGAGTTGATTAAAAATATTGCTGACCTCGCTATCGAGAAAAAAGTTGAAGGCATTGCTAATGTCAATGATGAATCAGACCGTCAGGGTATGCGCATTGTTGTTGATGTAAAACGTGATGCAAATCCTCAAGTTGTAATCAATAAGTTATTCAAATATACAGCTCTTCAGTCTTCTTTTAGTGTAAATAATATTGCACTTGTGAAAGGTCGTCCAATGACATTAAATCTTAAAGACCTTATTCGCCATTTTGTTGATCACAGACATGAAGTGGTTACTCGTCGTACAAGATTTGAACTCCGCAAAGCAGAAGAGCGCGCAGAATTGCTTGAAGGTTGCATGATTATTCTTGATAATCTTGATGAAGCAATTCGCATTATTCGTGATTCTAAAACTCCAGAAGAGGCTAAAACTCGCTTAATGGAAAGATTTGGATTGTCGGAACGTCAAGCTGCCTATATAGTAGAATTGAAACTCCGACAACTTACAGGCATGGAACAAGATAAACTTCGCCTTGAGTATGAAGAACTCTTGAAACGCATTGAAGACTTGAAAGATATTTTGGCGAGAGTAGAACGTCGTATGGAAATCATCCAAAACGAACTTCTTGAACTCAAAGATAAATATGGAGATAATCGTCGCACTGAAATCATTTATGCAAGTGAAGAATTTAATCCAGAAGACTTCTATGCTGATGATGAGATGGTTATCACTATTTCTCACCTTGGTTATATTAAACGCACACCACTTGCAGAGTTTCGTGCGCAAAACCGTGGCGGAGTAGGTTCAAAGGGTAGTAGTTCAAGAGAAGAAGACTTTATTGAGTATATCTATTCAGCATCTATGCACTCAACAATGATGTTCTTTACTCAAAAAGGTCGTTGCTATTGGCTCAAAGTATATCAAATACCAGAAGGCAATAAAGCAAGCAAAGGTCGTGCTATTCAAAACGTATTAAACATTGACTCTAACGACAAAGTAAACGCATTTGTTCATGTTAAACAATTGCAAGAGCCAGAATTTAACCAATCTCATTACCTTGTATTCTGTACAAAACAGGGTATTATCAAGAAAACTTCACTTGAAGCATATTCTCGTCCACGTCAAAATGGTGTTAATGCAATTTCTATAAATGATGACGACCAAGTAATAGAGGTACTCTTGACAAGCGGAAATGATGAGATACTTATGGCTAATCGTAATGGTCGTGCTATTCGTTTCAATGAACAAAAAGTTCGTGCAATGGGCCGTACTGCAACAGGTGTGCGTGGTATGACTCTTGATGAAGATGACCCAACAGACGAAATAGTAGGCATGATCAATGTTGCTCCTGACTCAAAAGACAATATTCTTGTTGTCAGCGAATTGGGTTATGGTAAACGTTCTGACCTTGAAGATTATCGTATAACTAATCGTGGTGGTAAAGGTGTGAAAACAATCAATATCACAGAGAAAACAGGTAAACTTGTTGCTATTAAAAATGTTAATGACGACAATGACCTTATGATAATCAATAAATCAGGTGTAACATTGCGTACAAATGTATCAAGTCTTAGCGTTATTGGTCGTGCAGCACAAGGAGTTAAACTCATTGACTTAGGTAAACGCAACGATGAAATTGCATCTGTATGTAAGGTAGCAACAGATATAGAAGAAGAAATTGAGGCTACAGCAGAGGAGGGT
>JAFYMM010000194.1 GCA_017550055.1 Paludibacteraceae bacterium | reverse complement strand
TTAAGTAAACTATATATATTGATTATATAAAACAATGAATATATTAAAGGCAAAAAATCTAACTATCGGATATGGCGAGAAGGCTGTGCAGAGGAGCTTGAACCTTGAGGCTCAGGCGAGGGACTTGATATGCCTTACTGGTACGAATGGGTCGGGCAAAAGTACGCTATTGCGCACTCTGGCTGGCTTGCAACCTGCTTTGGGTGGTAAAGTGATGATTGCTAATAAGGACATCGCTTCGCTCAATGTACATCAACGCTCTACCCTATTCTCGTTGGTGCTAACTGATGATATAGATATAGAGAGATTGACTGTGCGCGAGTTGGTGGCTATGGGGCGTTTTCCTTATACCAATTGGGCTGGCTCTTTGTCCTCAAAAGATGATGAAATTATCGATAAAGCTCTGAAAGACGTGCATTTGTCGCACAAAGCCAACGCAATGATTAACCACATATCCGACGGCGAAAAACAGCGTGCAGTGATAGCAAAAGCTTTGACTCAAGACACTCCGCTTGTTTTGCTCGATGAGCCTACTGCCCACCTCGATTTGCCTAACAGAATCGAAATTATGCTGTTGCTCAGACGATTGTCGGTGTCAACGGGCAAATCGTTCATACTCTCTACTCACGAATTGGACCTCGCATTGCAAATGGCTGATAAAATATGGCTCATGACCCCCCAAGGCGTAGAGATTGGTATGCCTGAGGACTTGATGCTTACGGGCAGTTTTCAGTCGGCTTTTGGGTCAGAATCGTTCTCGTTCGACGCTATCGACGGTCATTGCCACATACACCAAATAAAAGGTCCGATGGAGATAGCCATCGTTGCCACCGAGGGAGCCGAAGCGCACGAAGCATGGCTCCGACGAGCACTCATCCGCGTTGGTATTCAAGTCAATAACTCGAGCGAAAAGAAAATATATTGCACCCCACAAGGCTATCAACTAACAGAAAATGGCAACGTGCATACAACCATCGAAGAACTACTGAAAAATATCTTCGAGGTTAGATAGTAAAGAATTGAGAATTAAGAATTGAGAATTAAATCAGAACCAATGGTCCTTGAGCGAATGCGATAGAATGACATGCCGGCGTAGCATCGGCGTTTCCGTGAATTCTGTGCATTCCGTGAGAGATAAAAAAAATAATACAATGAAAAAAGCACTAATTATCATCACATTGTGCATTGTGCATTGTACATTGTGCATTTCACAAACCATCTACAAATTTGCCATACACGAAGAGATAAATAGCAAAACATGGATTTTCACCAAAAAGGCTTTGGAAGAGGCAAAAGAGGTGAATCCCGATTTAATTGTATTGCACTTAAACACTTACGGTGGCGAGGTGGTCTATGCCGACTCAATCCGCACCGCCATACTGCGTTGTGAAACTCCGATTGTGGCATATATCGACAACAATGCCGCATCGGCAGGAGCTTTAATCTCAATTGCTTGCGACAGAATCTATATGCGCACCGGCTCGCAAATCGGTGCCGCCACGGTGGTTAATGGCGTAGATGGCTCGAAAATGCCCGACAAATACCAAAGCTATATGCGCGCAACGATGCGTGCTACTGCCGAATCTCACGGCAAAGACTCGTTAGGCAATTGGCTCCGTGAGCCCCTGATTGCCGAGGCTATGGTGGACGAACGTGTCTATATCGAGGGCGTGATTGACACAGGCAAAATATTGACATTCACCACCAAAGAGGCTATCGAACACAATTATTGCGAAGCCGAAGTAACTACGTTCGACGAGGTGTTAAAAGCTGAAGGCTATGTGGCATCGGAATGTGAGATAACAGAATACAAACCAAGCCTATACGACAAACTCAAAGGCACGCTCATGGGCACAGCCTTGCGTTCGATACTCATTATGTTGATAATCGGTGGCATCTACTACGAATTGCAACAACCAGGCATCGGCTTCCCTCTCGCCGTGGCAATCACAGCAGCTGTGCTCTACTTCGCACCGCTCTACCTCGACGGATTGGCAGCCTATTGGGAGATGGCTGTGTTTGTGATAGGCATAGTGCTATTACTATTAGAGTTATTCGTAATTCCGGGGTTTGGCATCGCTGGCATAGGCGGCATTTTGTGCGTAATATTCGGACTCGTTTTGGCTATGCTGAATAACGACTTTTTCGATTTCTCGCCAATTGTAATACCCGACCTCAACCAAGCCTTGTTAACCGTGTTCTTAGGACTAATATTTGGCACAGTATTAGTCATCTACCTCATTTCAAAAATCGGCACAAAAGGTATGTTCAGCCGATTGGCATTGGCCAAAGAACAATCGATGGAAGAAGGATACGTAGGCGTACCCACCGAACAAACCAATATAGTTGGACACGAAGGAATTGCCACCACCGACCTACGCCCTTCGGGCAAAGTCATCATCGACGGAAAGCACTATGACGCCGTGTCGCAATATGGCGATTTTATCACCAAAGGCACAAAAATAAAAGTAACAAAATACGAAGCAACGCAAGTGTATGTGAAAGTCGATAACTAACATATCAAAATTCACAAAATCACAACCAAAACCACCTCCATACCTCTCCATAGGTGCAAGCAAACTGCTCCGTAGAAAACAGACATCAAATAGATGTCAAAAAGTTGTGATTTTTGACATTTATATACAAAAAAAAGGCCTCAAGAGATACAAATTTTTTGAGGTCTTTTTTTTTATCACTTTTTTTTGCAAATTATTCATAAAAATATTTGCCCATAATAAATAAAATGAGTATCTTTGCACGTGTTTTATTTAGGGGTGGACTATATCTAGTTGAATCCTTAATTCTATCAAAAAATTTTAATTAACTTAATTTTATAAACTTTATTTCAAAAACTTATGAAACCAACTCACATTGAACACCTTGGTATCGCAGTTAACAAACTCGATGAAGTAATTCCTTACTATGAACAACTTCTTGGTACAAAATGCTACAGCATCGAAGAAGTGGTTGACCAAAAAGTACGTACAGCATTCTTCAAATGCGGTCAAACAAAAATCGAGCTCCTCGAACCAACTTCAGAAGAGAGTACAATCGCTAAATGGTTGGAAAAAAATCCAAAAGGTGGCGTACACCACGTTGCTTTCTGCGTAGAAGGCTTGCAAGTGGTTCTTGACGAATGCGCTGCTGCTGGCATCCAACTTATTGACAAAGCTCCTCGCAAAGGTGCTGAAGGCTTGAACATCGCTTTCCTTCACCCAAAATCAACTCACGGCGTTCTTACTGAGTTGTGCGAAGACCCAAATAAATAATTTTTTTCAAGACAGGAAGACATGAGGACAAAAATAAATCGTGTACTCTTGTCTTCGTGTCATAAAAAAGAGTAATAATTACTAATTCTAAATAAAAAATGGAAAATAAAGAAAAAGTAAAACAGTTGATGGACATGCGCGCTCAAGCTCGTCTTGGCGGTGGTCAAAAACGTATCGACTCTCAACACAGCAAAGGTAAATATACAGCTCGTGAACGTATCGAAATGCTCCTTGACGAAGGTTCTTTCGAAGAACTTGATATGTTCCTCACTCACCGTTGTGTAAACTTCGGTCTCGAAAAAGAAAAATATCTTGGCGACGGCGTGGTTATCGGTCACGGTACAATCGAAGGTCGTTCAGTATATGTATTTGCACAAGACTTTACTATCTTTGGTGGTTCTTTGTCTGAAACTATGGCATTGAAAATCTGTAAAGTTATGGACCTCGCTATGAAAATGGGTGCTCCTGTTATCGGTATCAACGACTCGGGTGGTGCTCGTATTCAAGAAGGTGTTACAGCACTCGCTGGTTACGCTGAAATCTTCGAACGTAACATCTTGGCTTCTGGTGTAATTCCTCAAATCTCTGCTATCTTCGGTCCTTGTGCTGGTGGTGCTGTGTATTCTCCAGCCCTCACTGACTTCATCCTTATGACTGAAGAAAACAGCTACATGTTCGTAACTGGTCCTAAAGTAGTAAAAACTGTTACAGGTGAATCTATCTCAACTGAGGACCTCGGTGGTGCTGGTATGCACTCTACTAAATCGGGTGTGGCTCACTTCCGCGCTGAAAGCGAACAAGAAGGTATCGCTAAAATCCGCGAATTGGTATCATTCATCCCTCAAAACAACCTCGAAGAGGCTCCTGTTGTTGAATGTACTGACCCTATCCACCGTCTTGAAGACGAATTGAACGAAATCATCCCTGATAACCCTAATATGCCTTACGACATGAAACGCGTTATTAGCGCTATCGTCGACGACCGTCACTTCTTCGAAGTACACGCTGACTATGCTAAAAACATCATCGTTGGTTTCGCTCGCTTCAACGGTATCTCTACTGGTATCATCGCTAACCAACCTGCTTTCATGGCTGGTGTATTGGACTGCGACTCTTCTCGTAAAGCTGCTCGTTTCATCCGCTTCTGCGACGCATTCAACATTCCTTTGTTGACATTGGTTGACGTTCCTGGCTTCCTCCCTGGTTCAGGTCAAGAATATGCTGGTATCATCACTCACGGTGCTAAACTTATGTTCGCTTACGGCGAAGCTACTGTACCTAAAGTAACTGTTACATTGCGTAAATCTTACGGTGGTGCTCACTGCGTTATGTCTTCTAAACAACTCCGTGGCGACTTCAACTATGCATGGCCTACTGCCGAAATCGCAGTTATGGGTGCTGCTGGTGCTATCGAAGTATTGGAAGGTCGCGCAATCAGTAAAATTGAAAACGCTGAAGAAAAAGCTAAATTCATCGCTGACAAAACTGCTGAATACAACGACAAATTCGCTAACCCTTACATGGCAGCTTCTTACGGCTACATCGACGACGTTATCGAACCTCGTAATACTCGTTTCCGCGTTATCCGTGCTTTCCAAGCATTGC
>JAFYMM010000030.1 GCA_017550055.1 Paludibacteraceae bacterium | reverse complement strand
TACCATGCGTTGATAGCTCTTATAGCGCCATTTTGCATTGTCTTCAGCAGCTTGGAAGAGTTCTTCAGCTTCGGCTGGATATTGTTTCATAACAGAAGCATAACGAACTTCGCCTTTCAAGAAGTTTTTGAAGTTATCCCAATTTGGCTCTTTGCTATCGAGAGAGAATGGATTTTTGCCCTCTTCTTCGAGTTGTGGGTTGTAGCGCCACAAGTGCCAGTAACCACATGCTACAGCTGCTTCTTCTTCAGCTTGAGCTTTGCCCATACCTGCTTTCAAACCGTGGTTGATACATGGAGCGTAAGCGATAATCAATGATGGACCTGGATAAGCTTCAGCTTCGCGGATAGCTTTGAGGCATTGAGCTTGGTCGGCACCCATAGCTACTTGAGCAACATATACGTAACCATAAGTAGTAGCAATCATACCGAGGTCTTTTTTGCGTACACGTTTACCAGCAGCAGCAAATTTAGCAATAGCACCAACAGGAGTTGATTTAGAAGCTTGACCACCAGTGTTAGAATAAACCTCTGTGTCAAGAACGAGGATATTAACATCTTTGCCAGAAGCAATTACGTGGTCGAGACCGCCGTAACCGATATCGTAAGAAGCACCGTCGCCACCGATAATCCATTGAGAGCGTTTCACAAGATAGTGGTCGAGCGAAGCAATCTCTTTGCAGATGTCGCATGAGCAAGCAGCAACAAGAGGACGGATTTGCTCAGCAAGTTCGCGAGAACGATCAGCATCGTCTTTCTCAGCAATCCAAGCAGAGAACAAGCCTTTCAACTCGTCAGAGCAGCAAGTGCAAGTTTGAGCTTTAGTCATAAGTTCGACAAGACGAGCGCGCATTTTGTCGTTAGCAAGAGTCATACCAAGACCAAATTCGCAGAAATCTTCGAACAAAGAGTTAGCCCATGCAGGACCTTGACCTTTTTCGTTAGTAGTATAAGGAGTAGAAGGTACTGAACCAGAGTAGATAGAAGAACAACCTGTTGCATTAGCCACGATTTGACGGTCGCCAAAGAGTTGAGTGATAAGTTTCACATAAGGAGTTTCGCCACAACCAGAGCAAGCACCAGAGAACTCGAAGAGAGGAGTTGCAAATTGCGAGTTCTTCACATTAGCTTTAGTATCAACGAGGTGTTGTTTTGTTTTCACATTTTTAACAAGGTAATCCCAATTAGCAGCCTCAGCCAATTCGCCTTCGAGAGCCACCATTTTGAGAGCAGGACCACCAGCTTTAGGGTTGCCTGGACATACGTCAACACAGTTGCCACAACCAAGACAATCCAATACGCCTACTTGCATGCGGAAGTGCATACCTTTCATAGCAGCAGGAGCTTTCATTTCGAGAGTAGCAGCAGAGAAGCCAGCTTTCTCTTCGTCAGTCATAACGAATGGACGGATACATGCGTGAGGACATACATACGCACACTTGTTACATTGGATACAGTTGTCGGCATTCCAAGTAGGAACGAATGCAGCCACACCACGTTTTTCGTATTGAGCAGTGCCTTGCATCCAAGTGCCATCTTCACGACCTTTGAAAGCAGAAACTTTCAACAAGTCACCATCTTGAGCATTGATAGGACGAACAACTTCGTTGATGAATGCTGGGTCGTTGTTTGGTTCTACTGCATCGTCTTCGAGAGTAGCCCATGCTGGATCAACAGTAAGTTGTTTGTATTCGCCACCACGATCGACAGCAGCGTAGTTTTTGTTTACGATATCTTCACCTTTTTTGCCGTATGATTTGAGGATGAATTTCTTCATTTGCTCGATAGCAAGGTCAACAGGAATAACCTCTGTGATACGGAAGAAAGCAGATTGGAGGATAGTGTTAGTGCGGTTGCCAAGACCAATTTCTTGAGCAATAGCAGTAGCATTGATATAGTAAACAGTGATATTGTTTTGAGCGAAATAGCGTTTCACTTTGTTAGGCAAGTTTTTAGCCAATTCATCGTCGCTCCATACAGTATTCAAAAGGAATGTACCGTTCTTTTGCAAACCACGAGTAACATCGTACATACGGAGGTAAGCTTGAACGTGGCAAGCTACGAAGTTAGGAGTAGTTACCAAATAAGTAGAACGGATAGGGTCGTCGCTAAAACGGAGGTGAGAACATGTGAAACCACCCGATTTTTTAGAGTCGTAAGAGAAGTAAGCTTGACAATATTTATTAGTATTGTCGCCAATGATTTTGATAGAGTTTTTGTTAGCACCTACAGTACCGTCAGCACCCAAACCATAGAATTTACCTCTAAACATATTGCCTGAATTCACTGTAATGTCTTCAAGACGAGGAAGAGAAGTGAATGTTACGTCATCTTCGATACCGATAGTGAAGAGATTTTTAGGTTGTGGCAATGCCAAGTTTTCGTATACTGCAAGGATTTGAGCTGGAGTTGTGTCGTTAGAGCCAAGACCATAGCGACCACCTACTACGATAGGAGCATTTTCTGCACCATAAAGAACATCTTTAACATCAAGATAAAGAGGTTCGCCTGTAGCACCAGGTTCTTTTGTGCGGTCGAGGACAGCGATGCGTTTAGCCGATTTAGGAAGAGCAGCCAAGAAGTGTTTAGCCGAGAATGGACGATAGAGGTGAACAGCAACGAGACCTACTTTTTCGCCTTTTTCCATCAAATAGTCGATAGTTTCGCGAATAGTTTCAGTAACTGAACCCATAGCGATGATTACACGCTCAGCATCTTCGGCACCATAATAATCGAACAAGCCATATTTGCGACCTGTGATTTTAGTGATTTCGTTCATATACTCTTCAACGATAGCAGGCACAGCATTGTAGAAGCTGTTAGAAGCCTCACGATGTTGGAAGAATACGTCAGGGTTTTCGGCCATACCACGAGCCACTGGGCGTTCAGGAGTCAATGCGCGAGAACGGAATGCAGCAAGAGCATCTTGGTCGATAAGACCTGCGAGGTCTTCATTCTCAAGCATTTCAATTTTTTGTATTTCGTGAGAAGTACGGAAACCATCGAAGAAGTTGATGAAAGGCACACGGCTTTTGATAGTAGAAAGGTGAGCCACAGCAGCGAGGTCCATAACCTCTTGCACTGAGCCTTCAGCCAACATAGCAAAACCAGTTTGACGGCAAGCCATCACGTCTTGGTGGTCACCAAAAATAGATAGAGCATGCGATGCCAAAGCACGAGCAGACACGTGGAATACGCAAGGCAACAATTCGCCAGCGATTTTATACATATTAGGAATCATCAACAAGAGACCTTGTGATGCAGTATATGTTGTAGTCAATGCACCAGCTTGGAGAGAACCATGCACAGCACCAGCTGCGCCACCCTCAGATTGCATTTCTTGAACAAGAACAGTTTCACCAAAAATGTTTTTACGGCCTGCTGCAGACCATTCGTCAACATACTCAGCCATTGTACTTGACGGAGTAATTGGATAAATAGCAGCCACTTCGCTGAACATATACGAAATATGAGCAGCAGCTTGGTTACCATCACATGTAATAAATTTCTTTTCTTTCATAATAAACACAAAAATAATGTTATTATATTTGTTTCTTAAGGATTTTCAAACGTAAAGAGTTTCAAGTGTATAATGCTTAAATAAAATCCACTTATGCATCATACCAAAAATCGTACAAAGATACAAAAAAAATCAATACCTATGTATAATATTTCTATTTTTTTATCATATTTTTATCAAATTCATAAAAAAAGAGAATAAGGAGGAGGGAGTAGGGAGCAGGGAGCAGGGAGTATGTTTACGTCCTTGGGGCGTGATTTTTGTATTTTTCGACCTTCGGCTCAAGAGCATTGGTTCGCTCGTCATGACTCAAACGAGTTTGGCCCTGCTCTCGCTTATCACAAAAGTTTGTGTATCCTTCGTATATGTTTCGTATATCCTTCGTATATGCTTCGTAGAGGGTATAATAAAAGTGTAATCATCCAACAAAGATATATAGAAAAATTCAAATTTTAACAAATATATTTTTCTAAAAAACTTATCAAATATAAAAAAATATCATTACCTTTGCAAAACCAAATAAATATCAAACAACTTAAATAAAAAAACGAATATGAAAAATAGTATAAAATATCTATTTTTGACTTTGATGATTTTGTTTACTGCGTGTGATAGAGGTATTCTTGTTGATTATCATACTATATGCTATTACTACATTGATAATAAAACAGATGTGGATTATTTTGCAAAATTTGAAGTCAATCCGTCTTTTGGAGTAAATCCACAAGATACAACACTTTATGTAATAACATTAAAAGCTCAAGAAAAGACACAAATTCAAAAAATAGTTAGGGATGGAGGACATTGGTTTCCAACCCAATATTTTGACTATCTACTAATTAAGGATAAAAATGGAGATACTATAATTTATGAGAAACCTGTAATTATAGATGAATCGTGGCAATTTGAAAAATATGATATTTCAAAAGATGGTTATTTTTGGAATGAAAGGTGGACTTATGTTATAGAATAATTTATAAAGGTGATAATATTACAGACAGGGGCAATTAGCCCCTGTTTGTGTTATTTCGTCCCTCCGGGACTTTGTTTCAGAAATTCAACTAAGATAATAAGAAAACGAAAAGTAGGTATTTTAGATATACTAGATATTCTGGATATTATAGACGTACTAGATTGTTTTAGTAAAGATAGGGATGCTATTAAAATAAAGGTGAGGGTATGGTGAGAGTATGGTTATCCTATGATGAGGTATGCTAGAGGGTAAGGAAAAAGAGTTACTATTGAGCAGATAAAATGCAGATAAAATAAGGTGTAGATAATCGATAAAAAATGTAGTTTTGGAGGGGAATGAGAGTTTTTATAAAAAAAGTGTGTTTTTTCCTTTGTTAATTAAAAAAATGTTGTAACTTTGCAAGCAGATTACATTCGCTTTGTTGCGCCCGTGTGGGTATGGGAGTTTTGCGTAGTGGTAATTACAAAAAACGCAATAAAACAGGCGATTGGGAAATAGATATTATTTTGGAATTTTATTAGATTTTATTTTTACAATTTATGGCTGACGATAAAAAGATTATTTTTTCGATGGTGAATGTAAGTAAAACATTTCCACCGCATAAACAAGTATTGAAAAACATTTACCTTTCGTTCTTCTATGGTGCAAAAATTGGTATCATTGGTTTGAATGGTTCGGGTAAATCTACGTTGATGAAGATTATTGCGGGTATCGAAAAATCATACGAGGGTGAAGTGGTATTCTCACCTGGATACTCGGTGGGATATCTCGAACAAGAGCCTAAATTCGACGAAAATAAGACTGTAAAAGAGGTTGTGCAAGAGGGTGTGCAACCAATTATGGATAAATTGGCCGAATTTGAGAAGATAAATGAGGCTTTTTGCGACCCTGATGCAGACTTTGACAAATTGTTGGCAAGACAAGCAGAGGTGCAAGAATTTCTTGATGCGCATGACGCTTGGAATATTGACTCGAAATTGGAGCGTGCGATGGACGCATTGCGCTGTCCGGACGAAGATGCTGTGATGCAAAACCTCTCAGGAGGTGAGCGCAGACGTGTGGCATTGTGCCGATTGTTGCTACAAGAGCCTGATGTGTTGCTTCTCGACGAGCCTACCAACCACTTGGACGCTGAGTCTATTGACTGGCTTGAACAACACTTACAACAATATAAAGGTACAGTAATCGCTGTAACCCACGACCGCTACTTCTTGGACCATGTGGCTGGTTGGATTTTGGAATTGGACCGCGGAGAAGGTATTCCATGGAAAGGAAACTACTCTGGCTGGCTCGACCAAAAGACTGCTCGTATGGCATTGGAAGAGAAACAAGCAAGCAAACGTCGCAAGACGTTGGAACGCGAGTTGGAATGGATTCGTATGGCACCATCGGCTCGTCATGCTAAAGGTAAAGCGCGTTTGAACTCGTACGATGCATTGCTCAACGAAGACCAAAAAGCAAAAGAGGAAAAATTGGAAATCTTTATTCCTAATGGTCCTCGCTTGGGTAATAAGGTTATCAATGCGGTGGATGTATCGAAAGCATTTGGCGATAGATTGTTGTTCGAGGGATTGAACTTTATGTTGCCACCTAACGGTATCGTAGGTATCATTGGTCCGAATGGTGCGGGTAAGACTACCCTATTCCGCATGATTATGGGCACAGAGACAGTGAACAGCGGTACGTTTGAAGTGGGTGAAACTGTGAAAGTGGGCTATGTGGACCAAATGCACAAAGACATTGACCCTAATAAGACAATATATGAGGTGATTTCGGGCGGTACGGAATTTATTCGCGTGGCAGGTAGAGAAATCAATGCACGCGCATATTTGAGCCGTTTCAACTTCACAGGCGCAGACCAAGAGAAATTGTGCGGTGTGTTGTCGGGTGGTGAGCGTAACCGCTTGCACTTGGCATTGACATTGAAATCGGAGGCTAACGTGTTGTTGCTCGACGAGCCTACGAATGATATTGACGTGAACACATTGCGTGCGTTGGAAGAGGGTCTTGAAGGATTTGCTGGTTGCGCAGTAGTTATCTCGCACGACCGTTGGTTCTTGG
>JAFYMM010000193.1 GCA_017550055.1 Paludibacteraceae bacterium | reverse complement strand
CGCGAAGAGTATAAAATGAAAGGTGACGACGAAGATGTTTATATAATTAAAGAAGACTAAAATCCCCTAAATAATAAAAGACAA
This sequence comes from Paludibacteraceae bacterium, assembly GCA_017550055.1. Classification (GTDB taxonomy): domain Bacteria; phylum Bacteroidota; class Bacteroidia; order Bacteroidales; family Paludibacteraceae; genus Aphodosoma. The sequence continues at coordinate 1,697 of JAFYMM010000193.1, read as the reverse complement.
AATAACATAAGAACATAATTTTTATAAACAAAATTTTATCGCCAAAAGCTCAAAGACCATTGGTTACCACAAATTAATCGTAAATTAAAACTATACCAATTTACGAATAATTAACGAAATTTATGTTCAAAAGAAAATTCTTATGTTCTTTTGTTCTTCTGTCTTTTTAATAAAAAATAATTATGGCAAAAAAATCAACTCCTCCGTATCGCAAAAATTCGATTCCAGACCAAAATTATACAGTGAAGCATGATGCTCAACTGCTTGAATATATGATTGAAATATGGCCTCATCAGAGCCGTAGCGCAATAAAATCATATCTTACTCACCGCCAAATTGCCATTAATGGCAAAACTGAAACGGCTTTTGACCTACCACTCCGCGCGGGCGACCGCCTCACATGGCGTAGTGTGGGCGAAGAGCGTCAAAATCCAAACCATAAGGTGAAAATCGTATATGAAGACGACCACATAATTGTGGTTGACAAGAAACCGGGGGTACTCACTATGTCGACTGGTCGCGAGGGCGAGCAAACTGCCTACTCGGTGATGATGGAACATGTGCGCCGCCGCAATAAAAACAATCGTATTTTTATTGTGCACCGCCTTGACCGTGACACATCGGGATTATTGCTTTTTGCTAAATCGGAAGAGATACAAGAGATACTACAAGAGCGTTGGAACGAGAATGTAATTCGTCGTCAATACGTTGGTGTGGTAGAAGGAGAAATGGAACAAGCGGAAGGTCAAATAGTATCATGGCTCACAGAAAACCCTAAATCGCTCAAGATGCAGGCTTCGCCAGTGGATAATGGTGGTAAAAAGGCTATCACGAACTACCGCGTTATAAAAAACAATGGTCGATATACATTGCTTGAAATTACACTTGAGACAGGACGTAAGAACCAAATACGTGTGCAATTAGCATCGACAGGTCACCCTATTGCAGGCGACAAACGCTATGGCGCACAATCGAATCCGCTCGGACGCCTCTGCCTACACGCACAGGTGATTTCGTTTATCCACCCTGTGACTCGCGAGGTGATGAAATTCGACACCGATATCCCTGCAATATTCAGATAAAACCCACAAAGACATAAGAACATAAGAACATAATTATTATAAACGTAAATTTTATCGCCAAAGGCTCAAAGACCGTTGGTTGTCATAAATCAATCGCAAATTAAAACAATTACTGACAAAAATTTACGAATAATTAACGGAAATTTATGTTCAAAAAAAAAGCCCACAAATCACACAAATCCTAACAAACAAATATATATTTGTGATAGTTCGTGTAATTTGTGGGAGAAAAAAAATCTTCTTATGTTCTTTTGTTATTCTGTCTTCAAAATAACACACAAAAAAAAGAGACACTCCGAAAAGTGTCTCTCCAAAAAGCTGGGTGGATGATGGGGATCGAACCCACGACCCTCAGGACCACAATCTGATACTCTAACCAACTGAGCTACATCCACCAGGTCTGTTTTGCGAGTGCAAAGTTACAACTTTTTATCGAATCACACAACATTTTTATAATATTTTTTCAAAAGAAATGACACAAATCAAATATTTCGCTGTAAATGAAGAGATTGAAAACCAAATAAAATCAATCCGTCGTGCAATTTATCTATCGATGAACGGTATTTGTGCTGAAAATATCGACAATTCGGGCCTTGAATACAAACAAAATTTCGG